>CANHUD010000193.1 GCA_947463665.1 Sphingobacteriales bacterium | reverse complement strand
GCTAACCCCTGCACCTGTTGCCCAACACGCTCCACCACGCCCGCAAATTCATGACCCAATGCAAAAGGATACAACGGTTTATACTGACCACAATACCCGTGCCGGAAATAATGTATGTCCGACCCGCAAATGCCAGTGAACACTGGTCTTACCAGCACTTCATGAGCACCGGGAACAGGAACCGCCTTCTCAACCAGCCGGATATCCTTAGGACCAAATAACTGAAATGTCTTCATCACGGTAAATTTAGATGTCCACGCCCTCCTGCTTTCCAAAAACCCGAACAGAATAGATATGAGCCCGATCAATACCATTCGTACCCAAACATTCAATTCTTATTTTCCGGACCTTACTAACCTCTATGGAGTGTATACAGTTTCGCTGATAATTAGCTGTTTCCTCCACCAGACAAGTCTCAACACCCTCTTTTGAGATCGATATGATCCTGTAGGCCCGAACAACAGAAGGAATGGTATTTTGCTGATAGCCCTGCCAGCTCTGCCCAAAATGGAAATGAAGCGATGAATCAAACAGCAACTGAATGCCGCTGATCGTATAATCCTGTTCCCACAAAAGCTCGATCCATTCAGGCTCCTCAAATGCTGTGGGCGCTGATACCCATAGGTTGGGAATATGGGTAGGGCGACTACCCTCTGTTACCACCATCGAAGGTGAGTACACAGGCTGCAGCGGACTTGTACGGCACATAAAGGAAAAGCCGAGAAAACAACTCATATCCTTAAACTGAAGCGCATACTCATTCCAGCTAGGAGCCATGATCCTCGCACCATCAGCATCCGCCGCCTTGTGCTGACCAATAGCCAGTGACCGTAAGGTCCAACTGGAAAAAAGATTAGGCCGGATAGGATCCTCCGGCCGGGGATAATAGCGCAGCCTTCCGGGTGGCGCTTCCGTAACATGCAGAAAAATGGAAGGATTCTCTTCGATGATCAGAAAATGCCAGCCTTTCTGTTCAATAGCACAAGAGACCGGAAGCCGGATCCATTGATCCTCCCCGGCCTCCACCTGAATAGATCCGCTGTATAGTAACTGCTCAGGATACGTAGAGGCATTCGAAGGACCCTGATGAAAGGAATATGTTAACAATGCCGAAAAACGGGCTGTTAATTTTACATCTATAAAATCCAGACGATCGCTCACAATTGATAACAACTGCATACGCGGACCGTTCAGCTGCTCCGTGGCCCAGGTTGTTACCGGTAGTTCATCGGTAAACTCCGATGAAGCAGTTACTTTCGCCAGCGGAGCTATATCATCCGGGATACGAATGTCCAGCGCATGAATATGATGATCATTCAATTGAAGATCCTGCTGTATGTTCCGGATATCCGCACCCACCGTAAGAGACCGGATCTCCTTTCCGGAACGCACCGCATGAACTGCCGCAGCACCAACCGCCTCCCCTAACTGGGCGCAGGTTAGCATCACGCGCGTACTGGAAAGAGCATAATGCGTAGCACTGATGTTCCGGCCGGCAAAAAATAAATTCGAAATATTTCTTGAATATAAAGAACGAAGCGGCACATTATGTGGCCCCCGCAAATACTGATGAGTACTGGGATTGATCTTATCATGAAACCCGCCCGGAGGATGATGATCGAAACCCCAGCCTCCATACGCTACCGAATCAGGAAAAGGTACCTGCGCATCAATATCTCCCATGGTTAGTATATGATCGCCCTCAAACCTACGGGACTCCCGCTTACCGGGTACCGCTCCCATCCAGTCTAACTGGTACGTGCGCAAACGATCCGATATGGGCGATCGATTCTTCAAATAATCCCATACCGCCAGCGTTATGCCCTGAACTTCATCCCGGATCCGGAGTGTATCATGCACCGTGTCCAGCTCACCGCCCCACTCTAACCACCAAAATCCACCGGTGTCCGGGAAAAACTGGTCGCTCACAGGCCTGTATGGACCAAAATCATCCGCCGTAAGTTCCAGTCTGACCCACGAAGGTTTTACAAAAGGTATATCCCGCCCCGTATCTCTGGCACGCATCTGCAAACTCATACCCATCGTCTCCCGGGCCGGTTCCTCCGGACACATAGGCTCATCGAATTCAGCACGCGCCTCCACCCCATACCGGTATACAGCACCCGACACAACACCCACCACCCCATCGCCTGAACAGTCGGCAAAATAAGGTGCCGAAAAAATATGCCAGGTCTCCGCCATGGAACAATAGGCCCGAATCGCTCTGACCTGCTGCCCGGAGGTACCCGTAGTTGAAACGTTTTCTGCATCACAAACCGCACAATTCAGAAAGAGATCCAGACAGGGCTCATTCCTGACCAGATTCTCCAACTCCAGATTCCACCCTTCCGAACTCCAGGTAGGATTCCGGAACAGATTATCCAAAAACAATTCCTCTATCAGCCCGGTCTCCCGCGAATAAGCAAAATTACAAAGCGTAGCCCCTACCGGAGGAACCCGTATCTCCGTACTCGCATTGCCTCCCAATACCGGCCTGTCCTGAACCAGCGCCGTCTTAATTCCTTTCCGGGCAGCTGTAACAGCTGCACAAATACCAGCCAGCCCGCCACCCACTACCACAAAATCATATGTATGCTCAATCGTCTTCATACAAATCCTTTCTGAAAATATTAGTCAAATGAATGAATCTGCCCCAGCTTACCAATCCAAAGCTGAACCAGAATAAATGCAATCAAATAGGCTGATCCGATAAAAATAAAAACAGGGACATAAGAATATTCCCCCACCGTAATGCCAATTAATTTCTGCGTGATCACACTCATCAACCCTCCCAGCGTTCCTCCAATGCCCGTGACCGTAGCCTGTACATACTTCGGATAAACCTCCGTAGGCAAGGTCAGATTCGACCAGAGTCCATGTGCCAGAAGAATTCCCGATAACAATAAAATCGCCGTGAAAGCACTCGTTGGCTGTACAAGTACAAAACAAAATACCGGAATGAGGAGCGAAGAGATCAACATGATCGTTTTGCGCGACCGATCCAGACTCCAGCTCAATCTTTTCATCAGCACCCCGGGTATGTAACCTCCAAGGATAGTACCAACACCCATTGCCGCATAAGGCAGCCAGGCCGTTACGCCAATGTCAGCCAAAGGTAACCCCTGTACATCACTCAGATATTTCGGAATCCAGAATAAAAAGAAATACACCACAGGATCGATGAAGATCCGCCCGGCAAAACAACCCCAGCTCTGCTTTTTCCATAAGATCTGTTTTATGCTCACTGACCTTACCGGATCCGCCAACTGCAATGGCTCCTCATCCGCAGGCACATAATAATACTTCAACCAGAAAATCAGCCATACAAACCCCAAAGCCCCGGTAAGCGCAAACGCCATTCGCCATCCCCAGGTCAATGCTATAAATGTTACCAAAGGCACGGCCAGCGTGGCCCCAATCGCAGAGCCCGCACTGAATAACCCAACCGCCAGCGCCCGCTCCCGGATCGGAAACCATTCCGCTATCGACCTCACTCCTGCCGGGAAATTGGCCGACTCTGTAATACCTAAAAAAAACCGGGCAACCGAAAACTGACCCACCGTACTCGCAAATGCATGCAATACACTTACCAGCGACCAGCTTCCTACAGAATATGCAAAGCCCTTACGCGTTCCAATACGGTCAATGATCCGGCCGCTGATGGCATACATGATCGTATAACTAAACACAAACAACGCCGTGATGTTTCCATAGTCTACATCCGACCAGTGCAACTCCTTCTGTATGCTCGGCGCCAATATCGCCAGTGTATTCCGGTCAATATAATTCAGGGCCGATGCAAAACAAAGCAACCAGCCTATGCGCCACTTTCTCTCTTGAAATCCTGATGTATCCATACTCACCCCCTCTATTGTTGGCGGATAATCCCTACGCCATCTGCAATGATATGACCATCTGCCTTTGCATTCGAAATACGCAGTGACGCCGGCTTCCCTTTTTCAAAATAATACTCTCCAATACGGATAGCAAAGCCCAAATTATCCCCCTTCCTGAAATTCCAGTCCACCGTTTCCGTTCCTTTCGCATGCTGAATCGTAATGGTTGCATTGGAAGCAGCAAGAACATCCGGAAAATACATGATGCAGACCTTGTACAAACCGTTCTCCGAAACCGGCAGCTGATACGTACAACTGGCCGGCTGATCCGCCGCTGCCTTCATACAATCATAATTGAAGAGGTTCCGCATACCCGCCACCCGCTTGAGCTCCCAGTTCCCTTCATAGGCAACAAGTTGCCTGTCCGATGAAAGCACCACCTTCCCGGTATGCCGCAACTGCTCAGGCTGGAAGGTATGAGCCGCCGTACCCTTTATGCCGATCTCCTCGGGCATAAACGGCTGTATCCGGGTCTTGGAAGCCAGGTTGTTTTCAATAACCAGATTCCAGTTGCCCATGATCGGCTTGATCTCCGTATCTCCGGCATTGTAAATCACATTGTTCCGAACCGTAGTGTAACTGGTGGCCCAATCCAGGAACACACCATTCGCCAGCGTCCGCCGGGGCTTACCTCCCGGCAATTGCTCATATCCCCAGATGTCGTACAGATAATTGTTCAAAATGTAATTGGGCGCCGCCAGCCGGTTCATAGTGGCCAAATGAATCGCCGCCCCATCGATCGTGGTTTGCATGCAATCATGGATCTCATTGAACTCGATCACATTCCCACCCTGGTTGCGGAAGGCAAAAATGCCGTTCCGCGACAAATCCCTGAAATGATTATGCGCGATGTAATTCCCCGGTTCCATCGCCATAGAGGCGGGTCTTGAATCGATGTGTACCCCGCCGCCATAGTAGCGCACTTTCCCGCAGTGCTCCACCGTATTGTGCGTGATGCGATTCAGTATAGGAAAAACAGCAGCAGCCTTCTCGCCTGGGGTAAAGATCTTCGTCTCATCCATATACGACAACCGAGCGCCGGTCATCAATACGCCACCGCCACCGGAATGCTGAACGATGTTTCGCTCAAACGCATTGTGCCTGCTGTCCAGATGCAGCCACCACGCATACCCGCCAATATGCTGAAAACGGGAATCGGTT
>CANHUD010000192.1 GCA_947463665.1 Sphingobacteriales bacterium | reverse complement strand
ACAGGCTTGCCTTCTGAACTGATTTCATAATGTTTCTGAGGAAAACAAACAGCCCGGTACAGACAGGAATAAAAAACCTTTCGCTGCTCCTCCGTACCGCCTTTTACATCAAGCCGCCCCAGTACATCGTTCCAGGCAATTTTTGATTCAAGGGTGATGGCTTCCAGTGATCTGCTTCCGATTTCTGTCTGCAGATTGCGCTCTGCCTGCTCCGGACTGATAAACGAGGAGGCGATGCGCACGTCAACCTGCTCACCTTTCTGGGTAGTAAAACCTACAATGGCACCGGCATGATCAGCAGTGACACTGGTAGTGCCAGACAGCACGACGGAATCTTTCCAGACTTCAGCGGTTTTAAATGGTTTGCTGAACACCATCACAAAATGATTTCGGAATCCGGGTGCCACACCACCGCTGTTTTTCGTACTATAGCCGATGATCTTCCGCTCTTCGGGAATGATCTTTACAAAGGATCCCTTATCAAACGCATCGATCACGATAAACGAGCTGTCGCTCTCAGGAAATGTGAACTGAAAAACAGCCGCTCTTTCCGTAGCAGAAAAATCAGCCTGTACATCGAAATCCGCCAGGTAAACTCCATAACGGGCAGGACTGACCGTTTCCGTTTTGTGGCTGAATAAACTCTGCCGCTGCTGCTCCCGGAACCGCTTCCGCCCGGTCACGGGCATGATTGAAAACTGTCCGTAATCGTTCATCCAGGGCGATGGCTGGTGCGTTTGCTTGAATCCGCGGATGGTTTCAGCCGTGTAGGTGTACATCCATCCGTCGCCGTTCCGGCCGGTTTGGGGCGACCAGTAATGCATTCCCCAGGGGCGGCCAATGGCGGGATACGTGTTTCCGTTCGACAAACTAAAGGTCGATTGTGTACCCATCAATGGATTTACATAGTCGATGGGTGAGCGCTGGGCCCGGCTTTCCCATACAGAGGCGCCAAGCATACTTAAAATCAGCAGGGATCGTAACATCATCAAATCAGTCTTTTGAGATGCCGAATCTACATCAAATATGTTTTTCCCGAATAAATTGCACGCATTCGGTTGATTTTTTTCGTTACTTAGTTGCCCCTCAATCTGCCAACATGCGTCTTTTGTTTCTCGTTCTTTGTATCACCTTCTCTCTGAGAGCAGCTGCTCAAACACTCCGCATTTCCCCCTTGTTCTCCGATCATGTGGTCCTTCAACAGGGACAAGATCTGCCTGTATGGGGTAAAGCAAAACCGGGAAGCCTCGTCTCCGTTCAGCTGGCCGGTACAAAGCAGACAGTGGTTGCGGATCGGTCGGGAAAATGGATGGTGAAATTTCCTTCCATGAATTATGGAGGCCCCTATACCCTTCGGATAGTATCAGAAATTGATAGTATTCAGGTGAACGATGTCATGATCGGGGAGGTCTGGCTGGCATCCGGACAATCCAACATGGAATGGCGAATGGAGGCGGGTATAGGCCCGAATACAAGCCGTGAGATCCGCTCCGCAACCGATCCGATGATCCGCTATTTCCAGGTGCCGAGAGTTACCAGCATTGTACCGCTGGATACCCTGCCCGGCGGGAACTGGCAGCCGGTAGATACCCTTACGGTCCGACAGCTTTCCGCAGTAGCGTATTTTTTTTCGAAGGAATTGCGGAAAGATAAAAACGTAGCGATCGGTATCCTCAGTGCTTCCTGGGGGGCCACCTCCGCACAAGCCTGGATGAGTGGCGATATGCTCGCCGGCCATCCGGAGTTTCATCAGGTAATGAAACAGCTTGATAAGGATCCGGTAAAGTGGAATACCTATGTTCAGCAAAGTATTAATAATGACCGCACGCGCGATAGTCTCGCTGAATCGGCTACTGACGGCCTCAGGGCGGGTGTTCAGTTGTTCGGCTTCGCCGATAGCAGCTGGACATCCCTGACCTACCCCATCGATATGCAGAAAGCCGGACTGCCAGGAACCTGGGGGCTCAGCTGGTACCGCACTTCTTTTCAGCTCGATAAACCCGTTTCGGGTCCAACCCGGCTTCGGCTCTTCCTGCGCGGAAAAACCATACGCATCTACCTGAACGGCGAAGAAATCGCCCGAAAAAATAACCCGGATGGAGAGCAGGTTCTAAATATTACTTCCGGCCTCCTGAAAAAAGGTCGGAACGTTCTGGCCATCCGACTGTACCAGAATTGGGGCACCGGACTCATTGGGGTAAAAGATAAGTTAGCGGTACTAACCAAAGAGGATGGTATGGTGCTGGCTGATCTTGGTGGTTCCTGGCGTATGAACGGCACCATCGAAAAACCATTGCCCGGCTGGCAGAATTATTACAACCAGCACACCGTTCAGTTTAATGCCCGCATCGCTCCGTTAATTCCATTTGCGATCCGTGGAGTCCTCTGGTACCAGGGGGAGAACAATGCCGGCCGCGCATTTCAGTACAGAACTATTTTTCCCATGCTGATACACGACTGGCGGGTCCGTTGGCAGCAGGGATATTTTCCCTTCCTGTTTGTGCAGCTGGCTAATTACCGCGAACGCAAACCTCTGCCTGCCGATGATGACTGGGCAGAACTTCGGGAGGCCCAGGCCATGACCCGGCTTCTTCCGAATACAGGGATGGCATCGGCCATTGATATTGGGGAGGCACTGGATATTCATCCCAAAAACAAGGAGTATGTGGGCAAACGACTGTATCTCGCTGCACGGAGAATCGCCTATGGTGATACGATGCTGGTGCATGAAGGGCCGGTATTTGAATCGGTGAGGATGGAAGGTTCTGAGGTGCGTCTGCGGTTTTCATCCATTGGCAGCGGACTGATCACTCGAAACAATGATGCATTAAAAGGATTTGCCCTCTGCGGTCCGGATAAAATTTTTCATTGGGCAGAAGGCCGCATTGAAGGCAATGAAGTGGTGCTGAAATCCTCTGCAGTAGCAGATCCTGTGGCTGTTCGCTACAACTGGGCCTCTAATCCCGATGGAAATTTGTACAACCGGGAAGGACTTCCTGCACTCTCTTTCCGAACCGATCGCTTTAAAGGTATAACCGAATAAATCAACCATCATGAAACAGCTGTTTCCATTACTTGCTATTTTCTTTTCGATGTACATCCAGGCTCAGCCCGCTGAACCGATGGTTCGCGTGGTGGTTACCCCCGACCGTTCCAGCTGGGAATACAAACCCGGGGAGAAAGCAACCTTTTCCATTACCGTGTACAAAGACCAGGTTCCGCTGGAAGGGGCAAAGGTGATCTGGCAAACGGCACCGGAACGGTTTACACCTTTTCGAATCGATTCATTCGTTTCGGGAAAAACACCCTACGTGCTGGACGGTGGCGCACTCAAGCAACCCGGATTCCTCAGGTGTGTGGCTACCGCCGAGTGGAAAGGTAAAAAATACAAAGGCCTCGCCACGGTTGGGTATGCGGTGACTTCGATCCAGCCTACCGTGACTATGCCCGCTGATTTTCAGTCGTTCTGGGAAAAAGGTAAAGCAGAACTGGCCAGCATGCCACTGGATCTGAAACTGATGCCCATGCCGGAACGATCTTCTGCATCTACGAATGTTTATCAGATAAACGCACAGGGCTACGGTGGATCCCGACTCTACGGCATTCTCTGTGTGCCGAAAAAAACCGGGAAATATCCAGCCCTACTGCAGGTGCCTGGTGCCGGGATCCGTCCGTACGGACCGGATCTGGCTATGGCCGACAAGGGCATCATCGTGCTTACCATCGGCATTCACGGCATTCCGGTGAACCTCGATCCTGCGGTGTATGAAAATCTGAATGCAGGGGCTCTAAAAGGCTATCCGTTCTTTAATCTGGAAGATAAAGACCGGTATTATTACAAGCGCGTTTATCTGAATTGTGTACGGGCCAATGATATACTAACCTCTTTGGAGCAGTATGATGGAGAGCGCCTGATGGTGACCGGTGGTAGCCAGGGTGGGGCGCTCAGCATCGTGACGGCCGCATTGGACAAGCGGGTGAAAGGACTGGCGGCACTATATCCGGCGCTGAGTGACCTTACGGGATATTTACAGGGACGTGCCGGCGGCTGGCCGCATGTGTTTGCGGAGTCCAATCGGTGGATCAGCGATAAACCCGAAGTGAAAGCAACCCTGCCGTATTATGATGTTGTAAATTTTGCCAGAAATACTACCGTTTCCGGTTACTATACCTGGGGGTTTAACGATGAAACCTGTCCGCCTACTTCCATGTATGCAGCCTATAACGCCATTACAGCTCCGAGGCAGCTGGTGCTGTACCGTGAAACCGGCCACTGGACCTATCCGGAGCAGACGGAAGCGTTGCGTAACTGGATCGTGGAGAGGTTTGAGTCGATGAAACGCTGAGGAGGGCAGTCGTTCAGTCAGTTTCTTCCAGGAAAAAAACTTCTTCTACCGGACGGTTGAATACCCTGCATATTTTTAATGCCAGTACGGTGGAAGGAATAAATTTCTTCCCTTCAATGGCATTGATGGTTTGTCGGGTTACCGACACCTTCTCCGCCAGCTGTTCCTGTGTGAGATTATGTATCGCCCGTTCAATGCGGATTCGGTTATTCATGACTGGTTACGGTGGTTTTATAGATCAGATAGTGAAATCGTATGATGTAGATGATCATCACGGTGAATAACTGGCTGATCATGATTTGTAAGAACGGAATGCCATGAATGAATAGGATGCAAAAGAACAGTATGACGTAGTTGATGAATACGGCCGACTGGAACGATCGTAACCGCAGCTGGTTGATGTATTCATCTTCCAGCTTCTCCTTTGAGAACAATACCAGCATGCCTCCGACCAAAAAAAGAAGACTAACCAGATTGTGTAGTAGTTCTATCTTGTCCCACCGGATGGCTGGTTCCCTGTTTCCGTTAAACAGCATTTCTCCAAACCATCCGAATGTACGAATGGTGGGACCTGTTTCATACTCACCGTTCAGGAGAATAAATAGTCCCGTTAGAAACGAAGGAACCAGCAGCAGCCATCCGGCTTTTTTGAAACGATGCGGAAGTAATCGGAGCATAGCGTAGTTTTCATCAAATGTATAGTAAACTATACATT
>CANHUD010000191.1 GCA_947463665.1 Sphingobacteriales bacterium | reverse complement strand
GCGATCATGGCGAGTTGCCAGGTAGCGTAATCTGCATCCGGCCAGTTTCCGGAAACGGCCGACTGGTACTGTGATCTTGCTTTTGAGAAATCGCGTAGCATGTAGGAGCAGTCGGCACTCCGGAGCAACGCATCTCTTCCCATTGGATGAGCGGAGCTGGTACCCGTTTTTGTTAGTACCGCATCAAACTGGTTACGTGCCTGTGTATAATTTTCGGATCGAAGGAGTGCATAGCCCAGCGAGTAGCGGGCGTTTTCCTGGTTTATTTCAACGGTACGATAGGTAGGTGCGTCGAGATATGACTGCAGAAAACGGATAGCGGCATCCGGACGGTTTTGTCGGAGGGCGATTTCACCTCTCCAGAAACGCGCGGCGGAAGAGAAAGGTGTATTGCTGGCCGTATTAAGCAGGCGTTCCAGCAGTCCATCTGCGCTCGCCAGATCCTCATCCCCTATCTGTTCCATAGCTCTTCCATAGAGGATACGGGGATACAGCTGTTTCATAGCGCTGGACATAACCGGAGCTGATTCCAGCAAGGTCAGTGCTTCTCTGAAATTATTGGTTCCGGCCAGCATGCCCACCAGTAGTTCCCGGCCTTCCGGGGCGAAAGTGGATTGGGGATACTGGCTCAGGAAAGAACGCATTTCTGTGATGGCAAGATCCTGAAAACCCAGTTCATAGCTCAGTTTGGCGTAATGAAAGACTGACACTTCCCGCTGAAAAGGGTGGCTGTTGTTTCGGGCGGAGAAGGAGAATGCGTTACGGGCATTTTCTTTCTGACCCGTTTTCAGGTAGGCATCTCCCAGCAGATACATGGCACTCTGGCTAAGGGAGTCCATGCCATCCGTCAGCTGTTTAAATCCCGGGATGGCGCGGGGATACTGGCGCGTTTCATAATAACAGTAGCTGACCTGGTAGAGATCTTCCCGGGATGGCTTATCGGTTTGCGCGAGGTATTCTTCCAGATAAGGCAAAGCTTTCGCGAACTGGCGTTTTTCAAACCAGGCATGACCGACCATACGCTTCAGCCCTGCACTGTACGAGATGCCCGGATCTTTTTTTAATATATTTTCTGCGTAGGAAACGGCCTGGTCTTTTTTACCCTGCTGATAATAAATAGAAGCGATATAATAAGGGACGATATTTTTGTATTGCGGATGTGCTTCTACCCGTTTGAAATGTTCGAGGGCATCACTGTATTTTTTGTCGGAAAACACCAGAAGACCGAAATAATAGTTGGCATCGGCATAATGCTCTCCTTCCTGGTTATTAGCGGCTTTATTGAGTAGCGGTTTTGCTTTGTTGTATTGCTGGATGGTGAAATAGGAATAACCGAGCCTGAAATCCATACGAGCCTTCTCTTCGGCACTCAGGTTTCCGGTGTTGGATTCTTCATAGTAGAAGATCGCGTTGCGGTATTCTTTTTTGAAAAAATAGTAATTGGCGAGCTGGAACGACATTTTCTGTTTAAGCGGGCTGTTCCCTGATAGCTGCGTAAAGTTGAGTGCCTGTTTTTCTGCCGTTGTTTCCAGCTGGATCAGTCCGCAGGCAATGGTGTAGAATTCGATTTCTTCAGCAGCGATGCGGTAATTGTTGAGGATTCCCTGATCGAGCTGATGACGAAGGTCCAGGAACAGCGGGTAGGCGGAAGCGTACTGGCCAGACTGGTAGAGTTCTCTGGCTTTTCGGAACTGCTGGAGCGGGTCAGTGTACAGACGAGTTTGCTGGCTCTGTGCGAACAGACCGCAGAGCAGGAAGATGCTGAAAAAAATAGTCCTTATCGTCATAATGTCAAATGTCTGCCAACGGATGTTATTAAAAAATTAAACCTTTGAAATTATCGTATTTTTGAGATATGAAGCGCTTAATCAGTACATACTATTCCGGATTCGCCTTCAATCTGGCCACGTTTGTGTTACGAATTGGCCTGGGCGTGTTGATGGTACCTCACGGCTATGATAAGCTCGTGCAATTTGCCAAATACAAAAAAGAGTTTATGGATTTCATGGGGCTGGGGTCTACATTTTCTCTGCTCCTGGTGATTTTTGCTGAATTCTTTTGTGCTATTTTTCTGGTGATGGGCCTGTTTACCCGACTGGCTGCGTTTGCCTTACTGGTTACGATGGCAGTGGCCTCCTTCAAGGCACACAACGGTGAAATTTTTGGTGACGGGGAGATGGCTACGTTGTATTTGTCGGGCTTTACCGCCATTCTGTTACTCGGTGCAGGGAAAGCCAGTCTGGATGGCATTTTAGGAAAATAGACCGAATAAAAACATGGGTTATGGGCATACAACAGGTGAAAGCCTCCGTGATCACCATTGGGGATGAGTTACTGATCGGCCAGACCATTGACACCAACAGTGCCTGGATGGCGCAGGAGTTGAACAAGATCGGCATCTGGGTTCACCGCAGGGTTGCGGTAGGCGATGTGTGGGACGATATCTGGCATGCGCTTCAGGAGGAAGAGCGGCTGAGCCAGCTCATCCTGATTACCGGTGGCCTGGGACCAACGGCAGACGATATTACCAAACCATTGCTGTGTCATTATTTTGGCGGACGAATGGTGGTAGATCCCGGAGCGCTGGCCAATGTGAAGCATATTTTCGAGGAACTGCTGAAGCGTCCGCTGATCGAGCGAAACCTAAAACAGGCCGAAGTTCCGGATGTTTGCAGGGTTCTTCAGAACAGAAGGGGAACCGCTCCGGGTATGTGGTTTGAAAAAGAGGGCCGGATTTTCATCAGTATGCCGGGTGTGCCGCATGAGATGAAAGGCATGATGACCTATGATATTCTTCCGGAGTTGCAGGAGCGTTTCACCTTACCGGTTATTGAACATCGTTCGTTGCTGACAGCCGGAATGGGTGAATCGTTTTTAGCAGAACGGATTGCTGATTTTGAGACACAGTTGCCTTCCAATATAAAACTGGCCTATTTGCCCAGTTACGGGATGGTGCGGTTGCGCTTAACCGCTACGGGCAGGAGTGAGCGACTGGTAGCGGAGCTGGAAGCAGAATTTGACATGTTGAAATCGCTGGTTCAGGATATACTTGTTACGGACCATGACATACCCATGCAGGAGGTGGTTGGCCAGTTGCTGGCTGAGCGCGGGAAGACCATTGGTACGGCGGAAAGTTGCACCGGAGGGTATATCGCCCACTTGCTAACCTCTATTCCAGGTAGCAGCCGCTATTTTCAGGGAAGTATCATCAGTTATGCCAATGCCATAAAGACCGATTTGTTAGGAGTAGATCCGGACGTGATTGCCCGGCATGGAGCGGTGAGCCGGGAGACGGCCGTACAGATGGTCAGGGGGGCGAAAGCCTCTCTGGGTACTGATTTCGTGATGGTCACTACCGGTATTATGGGGCCCGAAGGGGGCAGTCCGGAAAAACCGGTGGGAACTGTTTGGATAGGACTTGGCTATGGGGATGCCATTGAGACGCATCCGTTTCATTTCCGGTTTGACCGCCAGCGGAATACAGAACTTACCGCAGCGCACGGACTGAATGCACTCCGCAAATTCATTCTGCAGCATTCATAGGGATCGTCTGATTTGTTTTACCTTTGGGCGGTCAGGGAGTTATTTACTGACCGATACGTAAAAGAGAATGCCATATGCCGACAGTTGATCTGATCATGCCCAAGATGGGAGAGAGTATTATGGAAGCTACCATTCTTCGCTGGCATAAAAAGCCCGGGGATTCGATTGCTCTGGACGAGACCGTACTGGAGATCGCCACGGATAAGGTAGATACGGAAGTGCCTTCCACCGCCAGTGGAATACTTTCTGAGGTGTTGTTTTCGGAAAACGATGTAGTGCCGATTGGTACAGTGATCGCCCGTATCAAAACGGAGGGAACCCAGCTACAGGAAGAAACCATCGTGCCGGAGGCACCTGTTTCGAAACAGTCTGAGCCCGCTGAAGTTCCTTACCAGCCTGTTCCCCTGCCAGTAGACAGAACTGGTGGGGCTGCGCGTTTTTATTCACCGCTGGTGATGAATATTGCCCAGCAGGAAGGCATTGGCTTGCAGGAACTGGAGCGCATCGCCGGAACAGGAAACGATGGAAGAGTAACCAAAAAAGATATACTGGAATATGTAGCGAACCGGAATGCCGGTGTGAAGCCTGCTGCTGCTCCGGCCCCTGCTGCAGCGCCACTCCGACCGGTGGTGAGTGCGCCGGCTGTTACGGCACAGGCACCTATGACTACAACAGGAGGCAATGTAGAAATTATTGAAATGGATCGCATGCGCCGGCTGATTGCTGATCACATGCTGAAGAGCCGGGCTACCAGTGCACATGTGACCAGTTTCGTGGAAGTGGATGTAACCTCAATGGTTATGTGGAGAGAGCGCGTAAAGAAAGAGTTTGAAAAGCGTGAAGGCGAGAAGCTTACGTTTACGCCCTTATTGATCGAAGCCGTTGTTCGTTGCCTGAAACGCTATCCCTGGCTGAATTCCAGTGTTGAGGGACATAACATCATCCTGAAAAAGGACATCAATATTGGCATGGCTACGGCGCTACCTTCAGGGAATCTGATTGTGCCGGTGATTCGCCATGCGGACCAGCTGAATCTGGTAGGCCTTACACGCCAGGTGAACCAGTTGGCAAATGGCGCACGTAATGGAAAATTACGTCCGGACGATACACAGGGTGGTACCTTTACCTTCACCAATGTAGGAACGTTTGGCAGTCTGATGGGAACGCCCATCATCAACCAGCCACAGGTTGCGGTCCTTGCTACCGGTGCGATCAAAAAGCGACCGGTGGTGATTGAAACAAAAGAAGGCGACACCATTGGCATCCGGCACATGATGTATATATCGATGAGCTACGATCACCGTATTATTGACGGTGCACTGGGCTCCACATTCCTTACCGCAGTGGGTAAGGAACTGGAGCAGTTTGATGCAGAGCGGTCCGACTGGTAATTATCGGTTGACGTTCTGTTTTTCGGTAGCCGGCACCCCGTCTGTTAACCAGCGCGGGGGCTTCTCCCCTTTCAGTAGCCAGTCGAAGTATTGTTGTTCGCGGATAGACAGGTCTTTCCGGTTTTTGCG
>CANHUD010000190.1 GCA_947463665.1 Sphingobacteriales bacterium | reverse complement strand
CTATCCACCAGCCGTAGGATAGTTTCATCAGGCTGTTCACCGTCATCCCGGCGATCGCAAAATAAAGGGCTGTCCGGATAAAAGAGAGCAATGTCCTATCAATGGCCATCTTGGTACGTTCCACTGCCAGTTTCTCCCGAAGGATCAGGTCTTTGTTCAGGTTGTTTTTACCATTTAGGGTTGCACTCATACCACATGTTTTTGAACATCCGACGTACGGACTTTCTCCAGATATTCCGTAGGCGTCATACCTGCAATCTCTTTGAAAGCGTTATAAAAACTGGAACGGCTGCTAAACCCTGCCATATTACCTACTGCTTCGATGGTCATTTCTCTTGTTTTGCCATCCTCCAGCAATTGTTTTGCATAAGCCACCCGGTATTTCATCCGAAAGGTCGTGAACTTTATATCCATAACCTTGTTCAAACACCAGGAAACCTGGTTCATCGGAACATCCAGTGCTGCTGCGAGATCGTTGATGGAAAATTCATAGCGGGTAAAAGGGCGATCCTTCTCCATAAAAGTTAATATCCGGTTGCTCAGGTCATTCAACTGAGCTGATTCAGCATTTATCACCGGAGTTGCATTATCAGGACCTTTTTCAACGGAGACCTGAGGCATCTCTGTATTTTTAACCCGCGGCAACCCATAGAGCACATCCGGGAAAAACAACAGAAGCCCTGCACTGAGAAAAAAGAAGATTCCGGTAAGCAACTGCATTTCATTCGTACTGTCCAGAATGGCATACGCATTACCTGTTAGCAATTGAACAGCCAACACAAAATAAAAAAAACAGGTAAGAAAAAGCGATGTCAGCAATACCCGCATCCACCTGTGATTGATTAAAAGTAACCTGTCAGGAATTCTGAATTCGAGAGAACGTTCTGGCCGGAATCGCCAAAGTAAAACAGCACTCCAGATAACATACATCAACAGGTGCAGGGGACGGAACAGAAAATTGTAGGCTGTTGGGAATACCATATTGAAATCAATACTATGGTACTGACTGATATCCTGAATCAGTATATTGGCTATGTGTATTTTTTCAGACCATGGCTTGAAAATCCAGGGTAAAATACTGATCAATTGAAAAATGGCCGGTATAAAGTGTACGCTGTCTTTCCGGGTAAGCCGGTTTTCGTCGCTGAGATTCCCCCTAATATAAAAGTAGAGCATCGGACCCGCCAACAGATATACAGGCGTGATGTGGTTTAGGATCAATGCCAGATAAAACGGATGTCTGATATTCACCAACAAATCATGCGCCACGCCGTAAAAGGCCAGAGAAAAAAAACTTATGCCCAGATACAGAACGTTTCTGTTTTTGCCCCAATTGTGATAAACGAGCAAAAATGAGAGAATAATAGTAAGGATGGATATCGGTAAAAGCATTGGGGGGGTTATTACTTCAAATGTCGGTATTTCACATAAATTCCACAAACAACTGCCATATTGTTCTGAACAATTTGCCACCTATTTATAGTTCCCCTAACGTATAATCTTTATTTATATTTTATTGATAATCAAATACCCTCGGCCCTCCTCTTCTCAACCTGCAGAATATTATTCTGAATGTCCATCATAATCCATTTCGCCCACCAGCTTGCATAAAAGTTGAAAGTTGTATGCAACTTAAAGTGACTGTACAAATGAAGCCTGTACGTATGATCGTTCAGCTGTTCCAATTCATAGGTACCGTTCAGTACATCAAAATAATCGCCACCGATCACCACGTGCTGGTCCATGGTTGTTGAAGGAATCTCATGTGGCTTCGCCTTGATGGTGAATACCATCTTCTTTTTGTGCGTGTACTCGGTTACAGTCTCATGAAAAACAAGGCCATTGGTAAACATTGCTTTTCGATAGGCTCCTACTCCCAGGTAATTTAACTCAGCTTTTACCGGACGCGGAAATCCTAAAAACCTGGTGAGCCAACCTTTATCCTGCTGCCGGGGTATTTCCTTTACCTGTGTTACATTATCCCAGATTTTATCTGCAGATGCATTTATGTTGATACAGGTGTAGGCCTCATATGTTCCGGGGACCGCCCCTATCATATTTTCAACTGGGGCTATTAAAAAAGGCATTAAAACAAGAAAAGAAAAATAAACATTATTGTCTTTCTTCCGCAGCTTGAAATAGCCGCCAATCAATCCTCCAAGCGAGGCTGCAATCAGAAACAAAGGAAGCACCATTATCCAGCAGGCCCAACCTTCCCAGGCAAAGGAGAGTGTAAGTATAAAAAATAAGAATATCGGTATCCAGGGAACAAAAAACCTGTAGGAAAGCTTTCTAACTTTTTCCGGATTTGAAAAAAATACAGCCAATGCCCCAACAATAAAAGGAAGACAAAACAGAAAACTTATGGACATCACCTTGAAAAGGTTGCTCCAGGTATCCACACCAAAGAACAGCCTAAGCAAAACAGCATACATTGAAGGTATACCAATAACGAGCATTAAATTTTTGAGTGCTGTTCGTTTCATTATCCAATGTAATTTCTTTGAATATAGCTAAAAATTGATTTTAATCTACCTAAAGTCATGAATGAATGCTAATATTCAATACGTTAAGCGAGAAAATATATTAGAAGTCCTTATTAACAACTATTCTGTAAGTGAATGATACTCAAAGGCTGCGCTGGACTTTTGTTTGAAGAGTGCTATTACTTTTCCATAGTCATTTCCAAAATCGGAGGGCCTCAGCAATAGATCTCCAACTCCTTCGGTTTGGTAATTATTCAGCTTCTGTCCTAACGACACTACCCGTTGTAACAAAGGAGCAAATGCCGCCGCATTGTATTCTTCCGGGTTCATCAGTTTGATGCCTAAGACCGGCATGAGTACGGGGCCATTATTCACTCCTGAACCATACAGTACCGAACTTTCTCTTACCTCTACTACATCTTCCCATAAAATCCAGCCGCTGCTCACGCCTGCAGGCTCGTAACAAAATCCTTTCTCTGTAGCAATAAATACCGGCGGCATGCCTTTGAACAAACGCATTCCAAATACGAGTAACAGGAAATGAGCAATGATATAAAAGAAACCAAAAATAAACTTTTCAGTAAGTTCAAACTGGTCAATCTGCTCCTGCTCAAAAATAAACAAGGGCTTAAACAAGATCAAATTAAGCATAGCTGAAAAACCTAATACAATCACAAATAAAATCAGATTTCCAACCAGCTGATTGCCCGGCTCAACTTTCATCAGCAGCTTTGCATTGGCAGCCTCCAAAGTATCCTTGGGTTGCGTCAATCCCTTTGTAAAAAATTGTTGCATCAGTGCCAGTACCCCAACAGACACAACCAAAAAAACAACCATCATGATCACACTATCGATCATTTCAAATAATTCGTTGCTTTTTTCAGATCCTTCCAGAGGCGAATGTCCAATGAATTTAAGTATAAAGTCAAGCATCATTAACAACGCAACCGGATAAAAGATCCATTTAAGCGTTCTAAATATCTTTTGTTGATTTCCAGTCATAATCTGTTAGGGTTTTAAAACCGTATAGTGTAATATAACAAATTCGACGTGTAGCTGACTAATAAAATTGACATGATTCCACGAAATACAATCGAAGTATTCTAAATCTACATAAATTATACCGCCGGATTCAATATAAATGCAATCACTTCCATAAACCGTCTTTCAGATGAAGCTACCCATTCCCGATAGGCAGAATGGTCAACCGCAAAAAGAGCTGTAAGATTTTTCAATTTTCCCGGATCCAGGTGATCTGACCAGCTGGCTACGCCCAGCCGCGCTGCCTGTAATGCATTGCATCGCTGTTCTATGTGCCCCTCTACCGGAATCAGTAAAACTGGCTTTCCCAGCCACAGGGCTTCCGCAACTGTCTCAAAACCGGCGGTACAGCAAACCCCTGAACAGGCCGCCAGAAAATCAAGGAATTTCCGTCCGTCCAGTGCATGAAAGGTCAGGGTTTCATCTACTTCCCACGTACCTTTTTCCCGGGAAGCCACGAGTGAACCGTCTGTAAAACAATGCATTACCACCTCCGGGTGTTCTGTATGCCATCGCTCGATATCCTTGATATACCCCGGATTGACTACATACAACAAAAGAAAAGGCTGTACAGAGGGCACCACATCAAAAAGCTCTTTTCGCAATAGCGGCGGAATCACTCTTAATCGAGGGTACTTAACGGAACGTGGCAATTCCTGCAGGGAAATCGCCAGGATCTGGCTGGCACCATAACAGGTAAAGCGTGAATAGTATTTGAGAACAGCATAGGCATAGGGGGCAACAGCCGGCTTCACATAAGCCTCATGTAAATATTCGTACTGATGAGCGATGGCTATTTTTACTGCCCGGGACCTGAAAAAAAGATTATAAAACGCAAACAACGGTTCATAAAAACCAATCAGCAGCGATGGTTTATGTGTGCGTACAACAGAATGAAGCTGACGAAGAGAGCGTATATATTTGGGTATTGCCAGAATGGTGTTAAAAATAGTTTTCCAAATGTGATTGCCCCTTCCGTTTTTTTTGGTAAAACCCGGACTGATCAAAATTTCCACCGGCTCAGAGAAGGCCTGTAAAAAGAATACCGGCAGTGTTCTGGCACTAGAAACACCCACAAGCACATATTTGATCTGGATGCCTTTTTTCCGGAGTATATCAGCAATCGCCATAGCCTGGGTCATATGCCCCCGGCCTTCTCCCTGAACCAGTAATATAACCGAATCCGGTTTCATTTAGCAAGGGCTTAGTACAGGTTCAATCACTCCAAACATATCCCGCTCATCGTCTTCCACTTCGGACACCTGCTCATTTGCTATCCATTCTGTATAGTAGATAATCTTCCACTCTCCCTGCTCCGTTTCCACCAGTGCACTCAAGGTCTCCACCCAGTCACCACTGTTCAGGTATTCCACCCCATTGATCAATTTAATTGCCGGATGGTGGATATGACCGCAAATAATACCATCGCATTTTTCAGCCCTGGCTACTTCCGACAATACATCTTCAAAATCCGTGATGAAGGAAACGGCTTTTTTTACTTTATGCTTCACTACCTGTGACAGGGAATAATATGGAAGTCCCCTGCTTTTCCGATACCG
>CANHUD010000189.1 GCA_947463665.1 Sphingobacteriales bacterium | reverse complement strand
ATCTTTCACACCCATCGTGAAATTATTGCCAATAGGCAGTATGGCAAAATTCAGTACCGCAAAGCGCGGGATCAGTTGCATATCCATGGTCAGCGCCGTGTCTCCGGCATAATAAAAATTTCCTTCATCAGACGTGATTACAAACCCCATCGGATTGCCACCACAGGTACCGTCCGGCAGGCAGGATGAATGAACGGCCTGCACACATTTCACCTTTCCGAAATCAAATGTCCATTCCCCTCCGGTATTCATGGGATGCAGATGCTCCAGCCCGTGTTTGCCCAGCCACTGACAGATCTCAAAATTGGAAATCACGGTAGCACCGGTTTGCAGGGCGATGCTCACGGCATCTGCAATATGATCGGAATGGCCATGGCTGATCAGGATGTAATCGGCCTTAATTCCGGTTATATCAATGTCTTTCGCCAGTTCGTTTTGTGTGATGAAGGGATCAAACAACAAGGTCTTGCCCTTCACCTCCACACTAAAACAGGAATGTCCGTAATAATTGAAGCGCATAAATCCCTCGTTTTACAGAATGGCAAATTTAATCCATCCCTGCCATTTTCCGGAACAATATATTATCATCCGGTGTTATTTTCCAGAATTCTATGCGATATGTGATTATTGCCGGTACAAACCGGCCTGAGAGCCGGACCCGGAAAATAGCTGATTTTTACAGGAATACACTGATTATCAAGGGTATTGAGCCCGAAATGGTGTTTCTGGAAGGAATGGACCTTAACCAGCGGTCCCCTGAACTGGAAGCGCTGGAAGCCGATGTACTGATTCCGGCGAAGAAGCTGATTTTCATTTTGCCTGAATACAACGGGAGTTACCCCGGGGCGTTGAAAACCATGATTGATATGCTGGACTACAAAAAGGTATGGCAGGGGAAAAAAGCCCTGCTGACGGGGATTGCAACCGGCCGGGCAGGAAATTTACGCGGGTTGGACCATCTGACGGCCTCTCTTCAGTACCTCCAGGTGGTGGTGCATCCCAACAAAATACCGATCTCCCAGATTCACACGTTGATGGACGATCAGGGAATACTGGTGGATGAAGGGACGAAAAAGACGATCGTACGGCAGGTAGACGAGTTTATTTCTTTCTAACTTTGCGGCATGCGAAGATTTTTCGGATCAGGAATATTCATACTGATCCTTCTCTGCCTCGACTGGTATGTGTTTCAGTCGGTCCGCCATGTAATGCAGGGGGCAAGCCCCAGAGCCCGGATATCGGTTTTTAGCCTTTACTGGTTTTTTTCCGCACTCACGGTTTCGGTATTCCTGCTGGGATCTGTCATTCATTTTGGTGAATGGCCGAAAAGCCTGCGGACCTATGTGCTGGCCATGCTGCTGGGAATTCTCATCTCCAAGATCATCGCTGCTTTTTTCTTTCTGATCGATGACATACGCCGGGTTCTTTACTGGAGCGGAGGCACGGTGTATTCCCGGATCATGCGTGATCCTTCCTTTGACGCAGTAAACATAACCCGTTCTGCGTTTATGAGCTGGCTGGGCATTGGGGTGGGAACATCGCTTTTTGGAACCATGCTGTGGGGATTTAGAAACAAATACAAATACCAGGTTCGACGGGTCAGTCTGGCATTTGATGAACTACCTGCCTCGTTCAGAGGATTGCGGATTGTTCAGTTATCGGATATTCATTCGGGAAGTTTTACCGACAGAAAGGCAGTGGAGCAGGGCATTGATCTGGTGAACAGCCTGAAGCCGGATCTGATCCTGTTCACCGGAGATCTGGTGAACGATCGTGCCGATGAAATGGTACCATATATCGATAGTTTTGCCCGGCTCTCGGCACCAATGGGGGTGTTCAGTATCCTGGGCAACCATGATTATGGCGATTATGCTCCGTGGCCGAATCCAGAAGCGAAAGCGGCCAATCTGAATACGCTCAAAAAGATTCAGACCGACATGGGTTGGAGGTTGTTACTCAATGAACATGTGGAACTGGAGCGAAACGGTGAACGCATCGCGTTACTGGGTGTGGAGAACTGGGGTGCTAAAGCGAATTTTGCGCAATATGGCCGATTGAAGGACGCCATCGCCGGTACGGCACATCTGCCATTCAAAATACTGATGAGCCATGACCCCAGTCACTGGGAAGCGGAAGTGAAAAACCATACCGATATCCAACTGATGTTAAGCGGGCACACACATGGCATGCAGTTTGGTTTGGAAATTCCGGGTTTCAAATGGAGTCCGGTGCAGTATGTATATCGACAGTGGGCCGGCCTGTATGAAGCCGGAAATCAGAAGCTGTATGTGAACCGCGGATTTGGCTTTATCGGCTATCCCGGTCGGGTGGGTATCCTTCCGGAGATCTCGGTATTGGAGCTCCGGTAGCGTGTGCTTTAACACAATCTTCTCGTTCAGTTAACAGAAAGTTCAGGTATAAATTCCTTGATTTACAAAAGAATCAAACCTCATCACTATGCAGACTATTATTCGTTCGGTTAGTTTTTTTCTGTTCGTTCTGCTTGCCGGTACCGCCACTGCACAGCACCTGAAAATCGGGCCAAGGGTAGGAGCTACGCTTTACAAGATCGATAATGTGGCGTTCACGGATGAATTCAACTGGGGATTCCATGCCGGTGGGTTTATTGAGGCGATGTGGAGCAAAAAATGGGGCATCCAGCCGGAAGTTTTGTTCAACCAGTCGAACACACAAACCGCTACCCGCTTCGATCAGCTTTACCAGTCGATCAATCCCGGAGTTATCAAGGATGTAAAATTGAATTATCTGTCGATTCCCGTACTCCTCAACTGGCGCCCGGTAAATTTTCTGACGTTTCAGGCAGGTCCGCAATTCAGTGTACTGATGCAGAAAGACCGCAACCTGCTGGATGATGGGAAGGCTGCGTTCACGGGCAACAATGTTTCCCTGCTGGGTGGGGTACAACTGAATATTTTTCAGTTCAGGGTCTATGGACGCTATGGCTTAGGTCTGAGCAATGTTAACAATATCAACAACTCCGAACGCTGGAACAGCCAGGGAATTCAGATTGGTGCAGGGTTTACTTTTTAGTTGTACCTCCCGTATGGTATTCAGCCAATCCGTCGGTTTCAACGGATTGGCATTTTTATTGACTATAAAATGTAAACCGTGTTCCGAAGACCTGACCTGTCAGGTTGTCGGACGTTTATAGGATATGAGAAAACAAACGATCTGGACGATGCCGGAAGAAGAAATGGACTTTATGCCCATCATTCCCCTGAATGAGTCAGAGGGTGAAAACATGGATGAGACGCCGATTCCGGAGGATTTGCCGATTCTTCCGCTTCGCAATACCGTGTTGTTCCCGGGAGTAGTTATTCCCATCACAGTGGGAAGGGATAAGTCAATCAAAGCCGTCAATGAAGCATACAAGACTGACAAATTGGTAGGTGTGCTGGCGCAAAAAGACAGCAATGTAGAGGATCCGCACATCGGGGATCTCGTAGAAATTGGTACGGTTGCCCGTATCATCAAGCTGATTAAAATGCCGGATGGAGGTACTACGGTCATTATCCAGGGGCGCAAGCGTTTCCGTATGCGTAAACTGGTGATGGAAGATCCCTATTTCCGGGCAGCAATAGATGTGTTACCGGAAGAGGAAGTGCTGGAAGACGATCATTTTCATGCAACGGTAGCTTCCTTGAAGGATCTGGCTACGCAAATCGTGAACTTATCGCCCAATATTCCGTCTGAAGCAGCGATCATTCTCCGGAACATTGAGAATGCTTCCTTCCTGATTCATTTCATCAGCTCCAATCTCAGCGCAGAACTGAAAGAAAAACAAGCGCTGCTGGAGATCAATGATCTGAAAGAGCGCTCCGAAAAACTGATGGGATTGTTGCAGCGGGAACTGCAGTTTGCGGAGCTGAAAAACAAGGTAACCACCAAAACCAAGACAGAGCTCGACAAGCAGCAGCGGGATTATTTCCTCCAGCAGCAACTTAAAAGCATCAAGGAAGAACTGGGGGGAGATGCCAACGACCGCGAGCTGCAGGAAATGAAGAAGAAGGCGGAAAACAAAAAATGGCCACAGGCTGCAAAAGATCTTTTTCAGAAAGAGATCGAAAAGCTCGAACGCATGCACCCCAGTACGCCGGATTATTCCATCGTGTACAACCATGTTGATCTCATGCTGGATCTTCCCTGGGAAGAGATTACAAAGGATAATTATGATCTGAAAAGAGCGAAAAAAGTGCTGGATGCCGATCATTACGGCATGAATAAAATCAAAGAACGGATCATTGAATACCTGGCCGTACTCAAACTGAAAGGAGACATGAAATCTCCGATTCTTTGCTTTGTTGGTCCTCCCGGTATCGGAAAGACCTCCCTTGGTAAGAGCATTGCCCATGCGATCGGCCGTAAATATGTGCGGTTGAGTCTGGGAGGACTGCACGATGAAAGCGAGATCCGCGGTCACCGGAAAACCTATATCGGAGCGATGGCAGGTCGGGTGATCCAATCGCTTCGCAAAGTGCAATCTTCCAACCCTGTCATGATTCTTGATGAAGTAGATAAAGTGGGTAAGGATTTCCGGGGAGATCCCTCCTCGGCCCTGCTGGAAGTACTGGATCCTGAACAAAACCATAGTTTCTACGATAATTATCTGGAACTGGAATACGATCTGAGTAAAGTGCTGTTCATCGCTACCGCCAACGATATTTCTACCATTCAGCCTGCTTTGCGCGACCGGATGGAGATCATCGATCTGAACGGATATGCTGTGGAGGAAAAAATGGAAATCGCCAAGCGACACCTGATTCCGAAACAAAAAGACGCACATGGTCTGAAAGATGTTTCACTAAAGCTGAACGATACCGTGATACGGGAAGTGATCGAAAATTACACCCGTGAGTCCGGCGTGCGAGAGCTTGATCGTCAGATCGCCTCCATCATGCGCTCACAGGCAAAGGATTTTGCGATCAACGGTAAATTGAAATCCGGCCTGCGGATAGCCGATGTGCAACGTATCCTCGGTAAGCCGCGTTACAGCAATGAGCTCTATAAAAACACGCCCCTGCCTGGTATAGCCGTGGGGCTTGCCTGGACCTATGTGGGAGGCGATAT
>CANHUD010000188.1 GCA_947463665.1 Sphingobacteriales bacterium | reverse complement strand
GGGGTGTTGAGCGACTGTGTCACCACGAAATGTATATTCCCATCCTTGGCATGTCCGAAAATAATAGCATCGGCATAGCCGAATTCAACAAATAGTTTTTGGAGATCCACGATGGCATCGCCCAGTTTTTCTACCGGTACGGCGATGTCTTCCAGAATTACCGTGGTACCGCTTTTCCGCACGGCACCTACCGCAGGGAACAGCCCTTTGCGGATTTTCCAGAGTTTGTCCTGCTCCGCCGGAACGGTAGTGAATACCGGAGGCTGCAGCAGGTTCAGCTGGTGAACCGATTGTTCGAACGTACTAACCAGATCTGATAGGGTTGAAAGCTGGTCCGACTGAAATTCTACCAATAACGCAGCCGCGCCATCGGGCAGATCGGCTACAAAAGAAGGAATGCCAGGCATGTGTTGTACGGCACGCAGGGAGGCTCTGTCCATCAGTTCCACCATCATAGCACCGGCCTCTGTGAGCGAAACGATGGCTGCACACGCATCGTAGATCGTGGGAAAATACAGCAGGGCTGTGGATTTGAACGGATGATCGGGTATGGTATGCAGCACCGCTTCGGCGATGAAGGCCAGCGTGCCTTCGGCTCCGATGAGCAGATGCGCGAGGATGTCGAGCGGATGTTCGTGATCGATGAACGAATTGAGCGAATAGCCGATCACATTCTTGGTACGGTATTTCTGACGGATCCTTTCGGTTAAGGAAGCATTCTGTAAAATTGACTCTCGAAGCTCCAGCAGCGAGTTGTACAAAGTGCCGCAATCCTGTTCAAAGCGCGTGTAATCCTCCGGATGTTCTGTGCTGAATAGCATCCCGTTGGGGAGGATGAAGCGGATGGAAGCGGTGGTATGGTAGGAATTGTCTTTGACGCCGCAACACATTCCGCTGGAATTGTTCGACAGGATGCCACCCATCATGGCTGCGGAGATGCTGGCCGGATCCGGACCAATTTTGCGCCGGAAGCGGCGAAGTCGGGCATTGACCATCGCGCCGGTGATGCCCGGTTGTACCCGTACGCGCAGGCCGTTGTCTTCAACCGACATTCCGTTCCAATGCTGGCTGAGATCAACGAGCAGTCCATCCGTTACGGATTGTCCGGATAAGCTGGTACCGGCGGTACGAAACACCAGCGGGATCCGGTGTTGTTGGGAAAACTGGAACAGGGCGATGATCTCCGCTTCGTTAACCGGTTGCACGATGGCACGCGGAACCATGTAATAGAACCCGGCATCGGAGGCAAAGGATACCCGATCGATGAGCCGGTCGCGGATGCGTTCCGCAGGCAGGATATGCAGGAGTTGTTCTTTCAAAGTGGTATAAAGGTCGGTCAATTCAGAAAAATAAAAAACCCCTCTGCGCGTACAGAGGGGCTAAGGCTTTCGCAATAGGTTACCGGACGGATTTAAAGCGTAGGCCTATCGCCGGTTAAGGCGTTTGAAACAGATGATCAGGTTGTTGTTAAACAGGAATCTGCAGGAACGGATGATCATGTGCAGGTCAAAATAACAGGATTTCATCGGCACCTGCAAACGGTGGCCTCGTCAAAAAATAGGTACATCATCATTTATTTTAGGTATGTTTTTTTGACTAATGATTGAGAATGAACGAGGCACATGTTAGTGCGGTAAATCCATCGATAAAAAAATTCGATGAATGGCATAAAAAAAGCTCCTGCCGGAGCAGAAGCTTTATATCGTATTACATAAAAGTTTATTGTGCTTCCCAATCGCTCCCCAGTTGCCACTGGTTGTTGAAGTAACCGGCTGCTTTAATGGCCTTATCGCCTTCTTTCAGCATGTTGAGTCCGAAGATCATAAAATCCGGAAAGCCACTGCCACCGCTGAAATACTGGTTGGCATCCGCGGCTTTCATGCCTTTAACGCCGGTTCCGCCGATCAGCGCTACTGCACTCTGTTTGCCGACCTTCGGCCAGATGTGATAGGCACCCAGGTCATCGCCGGTCCAGCTCTTTTGGCCGATGGTCACCTTCGAGCGCTCCACACGTACCGGACAATCCTTCAGCAGCGAAGCCGCAGCGGCATTGGTGGTGAGGTTGCCATAGAGGATGATGCCTCGATCGTCCATATCCGTCCGGGAGAGGAATTCGGTATCGGATAACATGTCAATCGCGCCATTGGCACGGTAATACCAGGTTTCGGCATCGTAGCGGGCTTTGTTGAGGGCCCAGGCATTTTCCTCTGCGGTACCTTTCGTTCCATACACAAAAACCATCCGGTGTTTGAACGGCTCTTTGAAGCCGCCGTTGCGGACGATCCCTTTATCGCCTTCAGCCGGTGGGGTACCCAGCGCCCAGGTGCCGGTATTCACCAGCGTTACCTTCGGCTCGTTGCGGGTGATAGAGAGCGTCTGCTGGTCGATCTGAAGCGTTAGGTTGTCGCCGGTTTTGAAATCCGACAAATCCAGTTGCAGAACCGATACGTTCTCTGTTTTTCCGCTGATGCTTTTTTTCTTAAGATCGCGGTTGAGGATGGCCCGGCTGTACACGAAACTTTTCTGTTGCTGGAGGATGCTCACCCAGCGGTACTGATGTGATATGGCCGTAGAGGCCGTGGTGAAATCGATCTCATTTACGGAGTCCGATGCGGGGATGGAATGCCAGCGGAAATAATCGAAGATCGGCTTCCAGTCCACGCTGTGGTCACCGAACCAGTGCGATCCACCGGGATATTCATAATAGCTCATGTCCTGATGAAATTTCCCGAGCAGTTCGCGCATCTGGCGCGCAAACGCCACCGGTACGGTTTCATCGGCATCCCCATGGAAGATGTACACCCCACCGGCCTTGTAATTCTTCGCCAGTTCCAGCACATTGCTGGGGTTGCTGGAGCGGATGAGCATCTGGCGCACGGGAGAAGCTGCCGATGTAGGGATTCTGCCATCATGCGAGCCATAGGCCGAAAGGGTGGGATAACCCGCGCAGGGCGCGATGGCGGCCCATTTGCCCGGATAGGTGCTACCGAGATACCAGGTACCATGACCGCCCATGGAGTGACCGGTCAGGTAGATGCGTTTCGGATCAGGCTGGTAGCGTTTCTCTGCGATGCTCAATACCTCGAGGGCGTCCAATCGGCCCCAGTCTTCCCAGTTGAATCCGCGCGGACGGCGGTTGGTAGGAGCTACTACCGGACCTTCGGCCTTGGGTTTATAGGCCCTGGCCTGGGAGATGGCTTCTACTTCGGCACCGTGGACCGATAAATACAGCGCCGGGTTCGCGGTTTTCACCGGCTGCGGGGCAACGGCATAATATTGTACCGATCCATCGATCTCACTGATAAAGGTATAGCTCGCATGCTCTCCGGTATTCACCGCTGTAAGCGTGATCCGGGTACTGTCGACCAGTTTTTTCCCATGGTACAATCTTAGCAGGGTTGTGTACGATCCTTTCTCTATACTAACTGGAACGGGTATGCGTGCCGGCATTTTGCGTGTCAGCAGGGCGGGCAGTTGTGGCAGGGTGGTGCGTTCGGTTCTGCCATCGATCTCCACTTCCATGTGGGCATCGGAGAGGGCGGTGTTTCCGGTGTTGCGCACCACGATGCCCGCCCAGAGCGTACCTTCGGATTCACCTTTCACAAAAAAGGGAAGGGTCGCGTCTTTGGTGAGGATGGAAATCGGTTTGGTGGGGAATTCGAGTCGCGCGGTGAGTGATGCAAAGCGGCCCATGCCGGAGGAGCGGATGTAGATCTCGTTGAGGCCTTTTTTAAGCATCACGGGGATGTTCATCCAGCCGTAGCGGTACATATCGCCGGCGTGGGGGGCGCCGTTCACATACACCATGGAATGTCCGGTGGCAATGAGTACGGCGGATTGAGCCTTAGGGGCGTTGTAGGTGAGGTAGAGGTAGCCGCTGCCCAGGGAGGCGCTGCGGAACATGTGGTTGCTATCGGCTTTCACCACAGTCCAGGTTTTGGTTTCTGCGGAATCGCGCAGTACCGGCTGACCGGCCACGGGTTTTACTCCCTGCTGGTAGAGCTGATAGGCCAGGCCATCGGTGTAGAGCGCTTCCCGGCCGTACTGGTGCACAGCGCCGGAGGCCAGCCCTTCGGAAAAATGATGGATTTCCTGTGCGTTTGCGTACAGGGAACACAATAGAAAAAAGAGTAGTGCGATACGTTGCATATGTTGGTAATTTCATACGAAAGATAACGTGATAATTTAGGACGATGAAAAGAATGCTATTCCTGACGCTATTGATGGTGCCGCAGCTGCTGTGGGCACAGGATCTTCCGCTGTATAAAAATCCGAAGGCACCCGTGGAACAGCGGGTCAAGGATCTGTTGGGACGAATGACACCCGAAGAAAAATTCTGGCAGCTCTTCATGATCCCCGGAGAGATCAAACCGGGGGAAGAAAAAAAATACGTGAACGGCATCTTCGGTTTTCAGGTGAGTGCGGCCTCGCAGGGCGGCAATGCATCGGCCCAATTGTTAACGTACAGTGCCACAGACGATGCCCGCGCGCTGGCAGCGAAGATCAACCGGATACAGAAGATCGTGATGGAACATTCCCGTCTGGGCATTCCGATCATCGCGTTTGATGAGGCGTTGCACGGGCTGGTGCGACAGGGATCCACGGCGTTTCCGCAGTCGATCGCTCTGGCAGCCACCTGGGATACGGCCCTGATGCGCCGCGCGTCCGGTGCCATTGCAGAAGAAACCCGCCGCCGCGGCATCCGGCAGATCTTATCTCCCGTGGTGAACCTGGCCTCGGATGTGCGCTGGGGGCGTACGGAGGAGACCTATGGCGAAGATCCATTTTTATCAGCCGCCATGGGCGTGGCGTTCGTCCGCTCGTTTGAAGAGCGCGGGGTGGTCACTACTCCAAAGCATTTTCTGGCGAATGTGGGCGATGGCGGGCGCGACAGCTACCCGATACATTTTTCCGAGCGATACCTCAACGAAACGCATCTCTATCCTTTTCAGGAGCTGATCCGTAAGGGCGGTGCCCGTTCGATCATGACTTCATATAATACGGTGAACGGTAAGGCGATGTCGGCCAACGATGACCTGCTGCTGAAGAAATTAAAAGGCGACTGGCAGTTTTCGGGATTTGTGATTTCCGATGCCGGTGCTGTGGGCGGCGCACTGGTGCTGCACAATACCGCAAAGGATTATC
>CANHUD010000187.1 GCA_947463665.1 Sphingobacteriales bacterium | reverse complement strand
CGGCCATCATTGAGGCGCATGCGCGGACCGTAGGTATTGAAAATACGTACGATCCTGGTTTCTACGCCGTGGAACGTATAATAGGCTCTGGTGATGGATTCCATGAAACGCTTGGCTTCATCGTATACCCCCCGGGGACCTACCGGATTTACGTTCCCCCAGTATTCCTCCGTTTGCGGATGTACCAATGGATCTCCGTATACTTCAGAGGTGGAAGCCACCAGCATACGGGCACCTTTTGCCTTCGCCAGACCCAGACAATTATGGGTACCCAAGGCCCCAACCTTCAGTGTCTGAATTGGGATTTTAAGGTAATCGATAGGGCTGGCAGGAGAGGCGAAATGCAGAATGTAATGCAATTCTCCAGGAACATGGATGAACTTGGTTACATCATGATTATAAAATTCAAATTGTTCCAGTTTGAACAAATGTTCTATGTTCCGAAGGTCTCCTGTAACCAGGTTATCCATTCCGATTACATGAAATCCTTCTTTTATGAATCTGTCACAAAGATGTGAACCCAGAAAACCGGCCGCACCGGTAATCAATACACGTTTCCGTTCCATTAATTTAAGGATTGAGATTTATCAGTACCCCGGCCAATACTGTCGTAATGGAAACCTAATTCTTTAACGGCAGAAACATCAAAGAGATTTCGACCATCAAAGATTGCTTTATTTTTCAGACTCTTTACGATCTTAAGGAAATCAGGTGTTCGGAATTCATTCCATTCCGTGGCAATGATCAGTGCATCAGCCTGATCCAGTGCATCGTACATATTTTCAGCGTAGTGAATAGCATCTCCCAGTACGCCTTTGACATTCGGCATTGCTTCGGGATCGAAAGCGGTAACGGTAGCTCCTGCTTTCAGCAGATCCTCGATCATGTACAGGGCCGGAGCCTCGCGGATATCGTCGGTATTGGGTTTGAAGGCAAGTCCCCACATGGCGAAATGACGGCCTTTCAGTTCATTGTTGAAATACCGGTTAATCTTGGGCATCAGGTGTCTTTTCTGCCGCGTATTCACATCCATAACCGCATGTAGAATGCTGAAATCGTAGTCAACTTCTCTGGCACTTTTCACCAGTGCCTGCACATCCTTAGGGAAGCAGCTTCCACCATAACCGATTCCCGGGAAAAGAAAGCGCTTGCCTATCCGTTCATCGGAACCGATTCCTTTTCTTACCATATCCACATCTGCTCCAAGTCGTTCGCATAAATGTGCGATTTCATTCATGAAGGATATTTTGGTAGCAAGAAAAGAGTTAGCCGCATATTTGGTCAGTTCGGCAGAACGTTCGTCCATAAAAATCACCGGATTACCAGACCGGACGAAGGGTGCATAGAGGTCGCTCATCACTTTACGGGCGCGGTCAGAGGATGTTCCGATTACTACACGGTCGGGCTTCATGAAATCATCCACTGCTACTCCTTCTCTCAGGAATTCAGGATTGGAAACAACATCAAAAGCACCTTTATAGTGGGCTGCAATGGCAGCATGCACTTTCTCTGCTGTACCTACAGGCACCGTACTTTTATCTACAATTACTTTATAATCTTTCAGGATCTTACCCAGATGCTCCGCCACTCCCAAAATATATTTCAGATCTGCAGAGCCATCTTCTCCAGGGGGTGTTGGAAGGGCCAGAAAAATGATTTCGGCATCCTGGATACCTTTTTCCAGTTCCGTTGTGAACGTTAACCGGCCCTCCTTCAGATTTCTTAGAAAAATTTTTTCGAGGCCAGGTTCATAAATGGTGATTTCTCCATTGGAAAGCTTTTCAATCTTTCGCTGGTCAATGTCGATACAGGTTACCACATTGCCCGTTTCCGAAAAACAAGTCCCGGTAACCAGTCCAACGTACCCTGTACCTACTACTGCAATTTTCATTTCTTCGTTTTTAATTCCTAAGTCGATTGTATAACGTTCAGTTTTCGATAAAATTTAGTACCCGGCCAGAAATATATTCCAATTGTTCCTCTGTAAGCTCTGTATGCATGGGCAGAGAAATCACACGCGCTGATAACCAGTCAGTTACGGGAAGCTCCTGTTGTTCCGACCGGAACGATTCAAACATTTTCTGCCGGTGGGCCGGAACGGGATAATAAATCATGGAGGGGATTTGATGCTCAGACAGATATTTATTTAAGCCATCCCGATCCACTCCATTGAGAATCAGCGTATACTGATGAAAAACATGGGTGCTGTAGGGAGCGATAACAGGCGTTTGTATGTTGGCACAACCAGAAAATACCTTATTATAGTAGCTCGCTGCGGCCTGTCTTGCCTTAATATAGGTATTTAAATGCGCTAATTTGATGTTCAGAACAGCTGCCTGTACGGTATCTAACCGGGAATTACACCCTACCAGATCGTGATAATAGCGAACAGACTGACCATGATTGGCGATTTTTCGCATTTTATCTGCCAGTGCATCATCATGGGTAAAAATTGCCCCACCATCCCCATAACATCCAAGGTTTTTAGAAGGGAAGAAAGATGTAGCCCCGATATGTCCGATGGTGCCGGTTTTCCTGGTTGTTCCATCGGAGAAGGTGTAATCTGCTCCGATAGCCTGGGCATTGTCTTCAATCACGTACAAATTATACTCCGCCGCGATCTTCATGATCTCTTCCATCGGAGCTGACTGGCCGTAGAGATGAACCGGAACGATGGCCTTTGTACGGGGAGTGATGCATTTGCGAATAGATTCCGGATCGATGCAGAAGGTGTGGGGATCTACTTCTGCGAAAACCGGTTTGAGTTTGAGCAGGGCTACCACTTCTGTGGTAGCTATATAGGTGAAAGAAGGGGTGATCACTTCATCGCCTGGCTGAAAATCAAGGGCCATCATGGCTATTTGAAGGGCATCGGTACCATTGGCACAGGGAATAACATGCTTTACACCCAGATAATCAGACATAGACTGACAGAAATCCTGCACGGGTTTACCGTTTATGAAGGCAGCACTTTCCAGTACCTCTAAAACAGCCCTGTCTACCTGATCTTTGATCCGGGAGTACTGGGTCTTTAAGTCCACCATTTGAATAGGAGCCATTCTTAAAATTTAATGAAGGAACAAAAGTAAGTCAATAATGAACCGGGAGGATATTAGATTTGCAAGAAATCAGCCTTTCCAATCGTGACATATAATATAATCATCTATATATACTACTTTGTCGTTAAAATCGCCTCATTTTGGCATCCTAAAGCGGCGGCCTGGATTTCCGGGAGGCAAGATTGGAGGGGCAAGATACGTTCAAAATGGGAAAAAAGCACAGAAAATCAATGTATTTGGATGCATTGTGCCTCCCTGGGAGAATTTGAACAGGGGCGTCCGATTCTTGAATCCATCCGGAAAAACTATCCGAATGGTAAAATGGTCTTAAGTTTCTTCTCCCCTTCCGGATATGAGATCCGAAAAGACTATCCCGGAGCGGATCTGGTGGTTTATTTACCGCTGGACACACCACAGAATGCCCGGGATTTTCTGGAGTTGATCCAGCCTGATCTGGTGATATTCGTCAAATATGAGTACTGGCGAAATTTTTTCCAGGAGATTCGGGCAAGGGGGCTTCCATTTTTGCAGGTTTCGGCTATTTTTCAACCCCATCAGCTTTTTTTCCGATGGTATGGCAGGGGCTGGCGGAAACATCTGCGGAGCATGACAGCGCTTTTTGTGCAGGATAAAAGCAGTGCTGATTTGCTGAACAGTATTGAGGTAAAACAGGTAATCGTATCCGGGGATACGCGGTTCGACCGGGTACTGGCCATCTGTAATACATTTGAATCCATATCGAAAATAGAACAGTTCTGTGCGGGCAGAAACATCCTGGTTGCCGGTAGCACCTGGGCACCGGATGAGCTGGCACTGTCAGCACTGGCGGAAAGATTTTCGGATTTGGCCCTCATTGTGGCTCCACATGAAATACAGGAGGACCACCTTCAGCAGCTTGAAAAACTTTTTCCGGACTCCATTCGATATTCAGCGCTGGATTCCGATAAGGCAAGCCATGGCCAGGTGCTGATTATAGACAATATCGGCCTGTTATCCCGACTTTATCATTATGCCACGATTTGTTATGTGGGTGGAGGATTTGGTGCCGGTATACACAATACGCTGGAAGCGGCCGTGCATGGCAGACCGGTTATTTTTGGCCCCCATCATCAAAAATTCAGGGAGGCGAAAGAATTGATAGCGTGCGGAGGAGCATTCACCATCCGGCAAAAGGAAGAACTGATTCTGTGTGTAGAGAAGCTCTTGGAAAATGAAGAAGTACTCCTGCAGTCCTCCCGGGCAGCAGCAGATTATGTACGGCAGAACAGCGGATCAACCGAAATCATTCTCCGTTACATTCAGGAAAAACGTCTTTTAACCAGCTGATCGAATTGCATAACCACCGGATCATTTGCATTCCAGTTACGTTTAGCTTTCAACTCTTTGCGGATCCAGAATTCTGCCTCCTGATAGATGGAGAACCCATTTATTGTTTTGATCGCCTGGTCAAACAGCATTTCCTCTCCCGCAAAAAGCTCCTGGATGAATCGGTAACGATCATTGATACCGATCGCTTTTTTCAGATCCCGAACAGGTGATTCCATGAATCGCTGTGCGAGTTCGGGGCGGTCATTGCTGATGGCATCGTTTACCTCTTTCGCCGGATCTGTTTTCAATGACTGTTCTTTTCTGACAACGCGGGCGGCAGGTTCCGTGTGCTCCTCTTTTTCACGAAAAGCCGGATTGAGCAGCGCATCTACCGGAGGTGGCGTGAGCGTCCGTTGTAAGGGCGGGACCGCTGAAAACGAAAGCGGTTTTGCCTGTTCCGGTTCAGTTTCTTCCTGCCACTGAATAGCGGGGCGGACTCTCTGGCTCATTTCTTCTCTCCTTTCTGCTGCTTCTTTCAATTCCTCCAGCTCCCGTTCCACGTCTGCTTCATTTATTTGGAGCACTGCGTATTCTTTTTCCGGTTCTGCCGGGGGGAGTACCTGTTCAGAATCGCTTTCGGGCAAGGTGAATGTTTCAACTGGTGCCTGGCGAAGAATTTCCGCTTCCAGCAGCCGCAGGTTCTCCAGCAACTGGCTGGCGGAAGCATTCCGGCGAAGTTGTTCCAGCATTTTAAGTAGTAAAAGTTCTGCTCTTTCCATAGACAATGGTATTTTTGCCGGG
>CANHUD010000186.1 GCA_947463665.1 Sphingobacteriales bacterium | reverse complement strand
GGGAGCAGCGGCAGTGGTAAAACCGTTTTGATGAAATGCCTGGTGGGATTGTTCGAACCGGATTCCGGATCAATTCTCTACGACGGGCAGGACTTCACCGCCATGGAAAGCCAGGAACGGAAAGGGATGCGGCAGCAAATCGGTATGCTGTTCCAGGGTTCAGCCCTTTTCGACAGTATGACCGTGGAGCAGAATGTCATCTTCCCGCTGGATATGTTCACGAACTGGAGCTACAAGGATAAGATGAAACGCGTGCGCGAAGTACTGGATCGGGTGAATCTGAAGGAAGCAGATAAGAAATTCCCGGCAGAAATCAGTGGCGGTATGAAAAAGAGGGTGGGTATTGCACGTGCCATCGTGCTCAATCCGAAATACCTGTTTTGTGATGAGCCCAATTCCGGACTGGATCCGCAGACTTCACTGGTGATTGATAAACTAATTCAGGAGATAACCGTTGAGTTTAATATAACCACCGTGGTTAATACCCATGATATGAATTCCGTGATGGAGATCGGCGACAAGATCATGTACATGTACCAGGGCATCAAGGAATGGGAAGGATCCAAAGAGGAGATCATTTTTTCCAAGAACGAGCGACTGAACAATTTCATTTTTGCCTCGTCCTTCCTTAAGGATGCCAAGGATATGCGGATGCTCGAAGCAAAAGGAAAGATCGATGACAACCGGGATATGGAGAAATTGTTGAATGGGTAGAGTGTAAAATAAACAGTATTATTAAAAGCGAATAACATGAAACCTTCCTCTGTAAATCTCTTTGATACTGTCTATTTTACACTCATGCTCAGGACTTATTTCTTTCCAAAAAATCCGCCTAACATGTCTGTCAGGTCACCCAGTGAATTCGACAGATCTCCGGAATTTTTACCATCCAGCAGGCTGTCGATATGACCGCTGATGCCTTCTGGTAATTTATCTTTGAGTTGAGATATCACCAGTTCCACCGCCATTTTAGCTACAGATTCAGAGATACCGGTTTTTTCTGCTACCAGTTTGATAATTTCATTCATGTCAATAGTTATTTAGTTGATTAAAAAATGATGCGTCTCTTTATTATTGTTGTTTAGTGGTATCCAATAGGTCTTCGACCTTCTCTTTTACTTCGTCAGTCGGAGTGGTTCCTTTGTCTTTGTTGGCTTTGTTTTCGCAAAACTTACAGAGCTCGCTGATATTTTTTAACTCTCTTGCCTTTGCCACACTCCCTTCGAAAATTTCTGTAGTGGCATCCTTATTAATGGAATGGCAATCGTTAAAGAGATGGTACTTGGTTCCGGATTTTGTCCAATACACCAGATTACTGCCCATTAACTCTTCAACCCTTGCTGTTTGTGCCGTGTACTGTTCTATGGAGGGCGGGTTGAAATCTACGCCTGTAACGCCTGCTATCACCAGCGCTAATCCGGCAATACCACCCAGGATGCCTTTTTGTTTCGCATCTAAGTTTTTACTGGTGAGAATAAAAATGATAAGAGGCAGAAAAGCAATGACCGCTACTACCAGGCCAAGCTGGCTTTGCATAAAAAACAGAAATTTGTTTTTTTCTGAAGCAGGATCCAATCGATTCGATTTTTTCCAGAGAACGGAGCCTGTAACAGCCAATGCAAGATCAATGGCAATCAAAATGATGATCCACATCATGTTAACCGGCTGCTTGAACAACAATTTTATGGCAATAATCTGTGTACCAATTGCCAACAACCAAAGAATAGCGGCTATTACCCGGAGTTGTGTGGCCTTTCCTTTACTTTCATCGGAAGCAACAAACCGGCTTGTCACTTCTGAAGCAGATGCCGCAACAGCATCCCCCTCTACTTTTGTAATTTTCTTCTTTTCCATTTTTACGTGTGAATTGAATTAGTACTCTAATACTTTAGGTAAAGACGCAGCTTCGCTTATCCATTTTCCAACTTCCGCTACAGTGGGTGTTCTGCCGGCATGCTTTTCCGCTTTGTTCAGCTCCACCATTTTAGCCGTAAGATTTTCAGCATTTCGTTGTGAGAGCTCCGGCACTGTATCCACACCTGCGGCCTCCAGCAATTCGGCAAATTCTCTCCCTACCCCATTGATCCGGAACAAATCTGCCATGTTGGCAAACCTGAGGATCTCCTTCTCCGAAATTCCGGCAGAAGCTGCCAGGTCCGATCGTTGCTTCTTTGTTTTTGTGGAATCTAGCAGTTTGTCGGTGGTTGTAATCCCTGCCGTGCGAAATTTTTCGCCTAAAACAGGATCAATTCCTTCAATTTCTTCAATCTTGTAATTGGCCATTTTTTCTTTTTTTAGTTAAACAAGCTGGTTATATTAATAATTAACAAGATATAATTTTCTCTGATAATCAGAAAAATATTACATCAAAATGGCATTTCATGGCGTTGCTGCTTCCTCGCAGGCGGCTAGCCTCTTGCTTTTCCCGTAAATACGTAGTTATTTTATACCGCTTATCTCAGCTTTAGTCCGCCGTTATCCTCGCTAAACCCTTACAAATCAATCCTGAAGAACCGGAATTTAACCACAAAATATTCCGGACATGCCTCGTTTTTGGATCGCATCGCTTACCCTCCTGCTGTCGCTGAGCAGCCAGTCGCAACCATTTATTACTACTTCAAGTAGTATTACCCGTTCTTTTAGTAGTGCGCAACCTGAGCTGGTTGTGTACAGCGGATTTAATTTTCAGTTTATACCTCCTTATTCCAACATTGTAGGCATGGAAGTGCTGATCGATGTGGAGCTGAGCGGACAGGCGGAATGGCAGTCGATCCGGCTGGTAAAAGGAACCCGTCTGTCGGGTACAGGACTTTCCGGAAAACAAGTGCTGAACGGTCTGAATACCTTTGGTGCATTAACCGACCTCTGGGGTGATACCTGGAGCCAGGCTGAACTGAACGAGCAGATGGGCGTAGCAGTATCGGTGAAAAAAACGGGCGCACAATCATCGGTACGGATCAAAAAACTCACCCTGAAAGTCTTTTATCAATCCACGGCCCAGGCGATGATCCTCACGCGGTTTGCCCTGGAAAAAACGAGTACAGATGCCGTAAACATTCTTTTTGGCACCTCCACCGAAGAAAATATCAAGGAATTATGGGTAGAACGATCCCTTGATGGGCGTCATTTCGAGCCGCTGATCCGGGTAGAACCCAAAGGGCGCCGAAACAGCTTTACTGATTATGCGGTAACGGATACGAGGCCGGCTATGGGCCGGAATTATTACCGCCTTAAAGAAGTGGATACCGACGGGCAGTCGTTCTACCATGAAATCCGCTCCGTAATGGTGGTAAAAAACGGTGAATCCTTTGTGGCCTTCGCCTCCGCTACGGATATAAAAATCCTGTTGAACAGTCTGAAAGGACGCTTCACTATTCGGATCTTTTCTGCCGACGGGCGGCCTGTGCTGCAGAAAGAATGTATATCGGGCGGCATGCTTCAGGAACAACTGCCACGGCCAACCCGGCCGGGCATTTACCACGTGATCCTGTCGGGAGAAAAAATCCAGCTGAACCGCACTCTTGCCATCCGCTGATCACTTCCGATTATAATTTGACTGCCCAAGGTTGGCAATTAACCCCTACCTTTGCGAAGCCAAAAAATCTCGCTCCATGTCAGTATTAGTGAATAAAAACTCGAAGGTAATTGTACAGGGCTTTACCGGTACAGAAGGAAGTTTCCATGCATCGCAGATGATCGAATACGGAACACAGGTTGTAGGTGGGGTTACACCGGGTAAAGGTGGCACCACACACCTCGATCGCCCCGTATTCAACACCGTGGCAGCAGCTGTTAAAGAAACCGGTGCAGACGTGAGCATCATCTTCGTACCGCCGGCATTTGCAGGCGATGCCGTGATGGAAGCTGCCGAAGCCGGCATCAAACTGATCGTGTGCATCACCGAAGGGATTCCCGTTCAGGACATGGTCAAGGTAAAAAATTATCTCCAGGGTAAAGATACCCGCCTCATAGGTCCCAACTGCCCCGGTGTGATCACCGCCGGCGAATGTAAAGTAGGCATCATGCCGGGCTTTATCTTCAAACAGGGTACTATCGGTATTGTATCCAAATCCGGTACGCTGACGTACGAAGCGGCCGATCAGATCGCGAAAGCAGGACTGGGTGTGACCACCGCCATCGGTATCGGCGGTGATCCGATCATCGGTACCACCACCCGCGAAGCGGTGGAACTGTTCATGAACGATCCAGAAACCAAAGGCATTGTAATGATCGGTGAGATCGGTGGCGGCATGGAAGCCGAAGCAGCTCAGTGGATCAAGGCACATGGCACCAAACCTGTGGTTGGATTCATTGCCGGACAAACCGCGCCTCCGGGTCGTCGTATGGGCCATGCCGGTGCCATCATCGGTGGTTCGGATGATACGGCTGAAGCGAAAATGCGTATCATGCGCGAATGCGGTATACACGTGGTGGACAGCCCGGCAGATATCGGTAAGACCATGGCCGAAGTCATGAAATAATCGATTCCTACATATTTTTTTTGCGGCAAGACGAATCTTAACAGATTCGTCTTGTGCATTTACCGATATTGCTGCATCACTAGCTATAAATACGGTAAACGCATGACCAGACTCTATTTGCTGCTCACCGCTCTGATCAGCTTCCTATCCGTCCAGGCGCAGGACACGAGTTTTTACGATCGGTGGAAACAGATCGATCAGCTGATCCGACTCGAAGGCCGCAACCAGACGGCCGTTGCCGAAGTGGAAAGGCTCTATGAACTGGCCAAACAAAAGCAGCAGTCGGATCAGATGATTCGGGCGCTGGCCTATGTTTCCGGCCTGAACCGCGACCTGCAGGAAGATTCCGAGCTGCTGAATATAGAACGTCTGCGAAAAGAGATACAGACGGCTCCGGCACCCGTAAAACAACTCCTCTACTCCCTCCTTGCCAAACAATACGTCGATTATCTGAATCAGAATCGGTGGAGGTTGTACAACCGCACCAAAACCACCGTTGAAAAGTCCGATAAGGTGGATACCTGGAGCATGGCCACCCTCCATCAGCAGATTCAGCAGGCATATCTCCAGTCACTGGAACCGGCTTCCTCCCTTCAAAAAATCCGGATCGACTCCTGGTCGCAGATACTATCCAAAGGGAATAGTACGAACCGAAGACCCACCCTCTACGATGTACTGGCCTTTGAAGCACTGGACTATTTTCAGCAGGGCGAAAGCG
>CANHUD010000185.1 GCA_947463665.1 Sphingobacteriales bacterium | reverse complement strand
TTTCTATTTCGCTCAAAAAGTCCTCCAACAGCATTTGAGCCGAATGTAAGACCTTTCGGGTTGTTTTTAGATCAGCCGGCCGATCTAATCGCCGTTGCAACCGTGAGAGCATAAACACGATTACAGGTTGTTATGCGGGGCGTAGCTGCTCTTAAACCAGGTTTCCTGTTCAGTTGATCGCAGGGACACAAGAGGGGCATATTGAACATTAATCGTTCCATATAAACAAGAAATTGAAAAGAAAATGCAGAAGCAACTTCCGGTACGGCAATTACAAAAATCTAATTTTCTGACCACTAGATATATGATTTAATTAAATATAAACTGAAACAGATCATTCTGTAATATCTATACCAGTATAATCGTTCGATTGTGATTATTAAAATCGCAATTACGTACTCCTACCTACCAGAACTACCCTAAAATGTATAGTATATTAAAATATATTCCGGGATTTCTATTCATTATGTTAGGAATGCCCTTACTACTTATGAGTCAGGTAGGCATTGGAACCAGTTCACCTTCCAGCAAATTGGAAGTGGTGGGTTCCGGCACCACGGCTGCGGCTTCTGCATTAAAAGTAGGGAATTCAGCCGGCACCATCCTGAGTGTCAGGAATGATGGACTGGTGGAGATATCCTCCACTACACAAGGGTTTGTGCTCCCCAGGATGACTGTAACCCAGCGCAATGCCATTGTTAGCCCGGCTAATGGATCGATCATTTTCAATACAAGTTCCAGTTCACTTAATGTATTTTTTGCAGGAGCCTGGCAACAGCTGAACACTACTTTGCCTCCCGGATCTATCGCAACGTTAACCCCCGGTACCTCCAACGGCACATTGGTTTCAGGAGTTGCCGCCAGTGGGGTGAGTAATCTGTACAGCTATACCGGAGGAAACGGGGAATACAATCCCGGACAATCCGTTGCTTCCACAGGAGTAACAGGCCTTACTGCCACTCTGGCTGCCGAAGCATTTTTGGAAGGAAATGGCTCCCTTACCTACAATATCAGCGGAACACCCGCGAACAATGGTACTGCATCGTTTGCGATCAGTGTTGGAGGACAGACCACTACACTTATCCGATCTGTGGCTACAGGAGAAGTATCTGCGCTGAGCATTGGCACGGCCAACGGCACACTTGCCGATGCAGTACCATCCAGTGGAGTTAGTAGTCTGATTAATTATACCGGTGGCAATGGAGGCCCACATAGTGGGCAGACCGTCACTTCTACTGGTGTAAGCGGACTTACGGCTACGCTGGATGCCGGTACGTTTGCTGTAGGATCTGGATCCCTGACTTATACCATAACCGGAACCCCTGCCAGTGCCGGTACCGCTTCTTTTGCGGTGAACATAGGTGGTAAAACCATCACTCTAACCCGTACGATTACCTATCAGACACAGGTAACCTTTACCTACAGAGGTGCGACGGTTACCTATGGCGTGGTATTGGGAAGTAACAACAGACTCTGGATGGACCGGAACCTGGGTGCTTCGAGGGTTCCGCTTAGCGTTTCAGATGCAAGTGGCTATGGGGATTTGTTCCAGTGGGGACGTGGCGATGATGGCCACCAATCGGTTGCCTGGACGAGTAGCAGTACCGGTACCGGTTCTGCTACCACCAGTACCCTGAGCAGCACAGACAATCCGGGGCATGGCGACTTCATCATTGCCCCACAGACCGATTGGCGCTCCACGTCTAACAACAATCTGTGGCAGGGCACCAGCGGCACTAATAATGTTTGTCCTTCCGGATGGAGACTCCCTACCATAAGTGAATGGGAAACAGAACGCGCAAGCTGGTCTTCCAGCAACACTACAGGTGGCTATGCTTCTCCCCTTAAACTACCGCTATCCGGCAGACGCTACAATGGGCCAACCTATGCTACACCCGTTGGTGGAACGATCGATAAAGGCGGAGATACCGGTTATTTCTGGAGCTCTACAACTTTTGGGACTGCTTCCCATATGTTCAGGGTAAATGGCAGCGAAGCAAGAACCAACGTAATTGATTACCGGGGAACTGGTTATTCTGTCAGGTGTATCAAAAATTGATATGGATCATCTGAATACTTATCATCGGACTGTACTGTTAAACCCGAACTATTAGAACAAAAAACCCTGATCACAAACAGCAAGAATCCCAAAAGATCTGCTAACATTTATACATATTATTAATTAATACATATTAGCATTTCGAGCCAAATAATTCTTTTTGCAACCACCTAGGCATCTTATTTTCACATTATATTTATTTATATATTTTAAATAGTTGTAAGTAGATTGCAGGTATTTTAGGCCAAAATATTCAGTTTTTACTACATAATCTAGAAAAAAGTAACCTTCATTTCAGTTTATTTTGACCAGCATTTTAAAACTTAAGCTTATATTATATTTAATCCATATATTATAATTTTGCCGGTTATAGGCTAATTTCATCTCGAATTCAAACCATTTTAACGCTTTAAACAAATTCGAAATGAGAAAAATTGGCTATTTATTCCTGTTACTCTTCGCTGGTACCATGAGCGCGAAAGCCCAGGAAACTAAGAAAGAACCCCGGTACTCGATGAATCTTTCCCTGAACCAGGACGCCTTCTTCGGATTTTATCCGTCTGTAAATGCCGCGGTTTCGCTAAGCGATAAAACGGATCTTACGTTTTACTCCATTATCTGGACCACTCCTTCTTTTGGAACCGGTGGTGGCAGTGGATTGTGGACGGAGTTTGGTGCGGGGTTCAATTTTAAAGCGGCGGATGGCGCGCTGGTAATCTCTCCGTCACTCGGTATTCTGAACGGAAAGCTGTTATCTGCCGGTGAATTTAGCATGCCTTTTGAAGGGATCGTACCATCGCTTACAAGCAACCTTTCCACCAAATGGCTGGAAGGTCAATTTTACTTAGGCTATTATGCTGCCACCCGAAAAGGGCAGGTGAAAGCAGGAAACGCATATACAGATGCAGCCGTTCAAAATAATTTTCTGCACTACTGGATCAATGGTGGTGTAAAAACCGGTGGCCCTATTTCATTGGGTTTACATTTTGAACACCTGAGATCGAATCCATCTGCGGGCAACAGCTCGGATGTTTACCAGTGGTTTGGTCCTTATATCCAGTTCACTTCACCTAAAGGACATGGCCTTCGGTTTACCAGCGGAGCAGACATCACCAAACGCACCCCTGCTACCGAGCAGAAAGGTTTTTATAAACTGACCACGTTTTTCAACTTCTGATAAACAGGTACTGTTTTGCTGCGAACCGGAGGTAGTATGAACTATCTCCGGTTTTTTAATTTTAAAACCAGATCAGCGGATGGCGCACCGGCAAATTGCGAATGATCTCCGGAACCACCGGTACATGATTCAGTTGCTTCCATGTCTGGAGCCAGTTTTTTTTGCGAAAGGCCATCGCCCCAAACAATAAAAATGGCTGTGCCACCGGCCAGTCGTCCCAATACATCACATCCTGCTTATATGGCCATCGTTGCTTATCTGCCACATACGGATAGAGAAACCGGATGCCTTTTTCTATGGATCGCTGATCCGGTGTTTGAAACGTCCAGAGATTTTGTTTTCGGTCCGAGAGGATCTGGCAGATCATCGCCATGGCATCCAGATTAAACAAAGAATAACCATATGGTTTAGTACGGGCGAGTTCTTTCGGAAAGCCTCCATTCGCGGCCATCTGATCCGGTAGATGAATGTTCCTGTATCGGTTGCGGCAGGTATCCAGTAAGGCTTTATTTCCGGTAAAAGATGCAAAACCAGCCACCTGCATCGTCCAGCAGGTACCGTGGTTGTTCAGCGCATTTTTTTCATCGATGCCATATTTATGGGTAGTCACCCAGCGGAGGTATTCATCGAACCAATGCCGGAAAGCCGCATATTCAGCGGGTTTGGCGGAACGGGCCGATTCCAGTTTTTTCAGTGCCTGCGACACTTCCATAAACTGGATCATGTCAATAATACCAATACCCCTGCCTGTGAACCGTCCTTTGATGGCCTGAGCATAGAGCATGTGCGGGTTCATCCGGGTAGCGGTATCCACGAGCCAGGCACGTGCATGAACAAAGGCCTGTTCTGCATACTTATCCTCTTTGGTTAGCAAGTAAGCAGAGGCCAGTACGCCCATGATCCTACTGAACCGGATCATCGCGATTCGGTGCTCCACGAAATTATCGGGATTGGTCATCCCATCGCGCTGGATATAGGGCCCCTGCGGGTTTTGCGGGTCCGGCCACCAGTAATCGCCTTCGGAGAAAAAATCATGCGGGCCGCCGGCACTGCGGGCAGACCGGTAGGCGGTGACGGTGACGGGCTTGGCTGTTAAAGCGGAATCGGCCTCCTGCAAAACGCTTGTCCGGAGAACAGCGGCCGCCTCTTTGAATACACCCGGCATCTGGGCCTGAACGGAGTGGATCAGCAGCAGTATGGGACCTATCGCCAGCAAGAATTTCATGTGCATCCGTATCAGGCCTTACCTTTTTCCAGCACGTCAACAACCCGCTGCATTTCCTGTTGCGTTCCGATGCTCAGTCGCAACCAGGAGCTGTTTTCCTCAAAGCTCCGGGCGCCGAGGATCTGGTGGGATTGCAGATAGTCGGGCACCTTGTGCGGATAGGCTTTGCCATCGAAATACACAAAACTGGTGACCGATGGAATGAATGGGATATTCAGTTTCTCCAGGCCTTTAGAGAAAATCGCTCGTGCTTTTTTGTTTTCTTTCTGGCAGTGCGCGATGAAGTCCAGATCATCGATGGCGGCCAGGGCACCTTTCATGGAAACGGCGGAAGGACCGGCATTGGCCCAGGCCTGGAGTTCGTTGAGTTGTTTGATCACATCGGGCTGAGCCAGCAGATATCCAACGCGTGCGCCCGCCATTCCATATACTTTGGAGAAGGTTTTGGCGATGATCAGGTTGGGTAATTCATTTACCAGGTGCGACATGGAAGGCGTATCGTCGTAATCCGTATATGCCTCATCGAGCAGCACGATGGCTTTCTGAGCGGCTTTTCGTACAAAATTTTCCATCTCCTCCTTACCATGTGCGGTACCCGTAGGGTTGTTGGGATTGCAGAGGTAGACGAGTTTTGTTTGTGCGTTGATCGATTCCAGCATCAACGCGAGGTTGTTGTGTTTGGAGGGTGTGAGCGGAAGCAACCGTGTGGCCAGTCCCATTTTACGGGAAGCCGGCATCCAGAGCTT
>CANHUD010000184.1 GCA_947463665.1 Sphingobacteriales bacterium | reverse complement strand
TTCCACCTGCTGGGCTTCCATCACCTGCGTATTGACCCCGCCGTCCACATTTACAAAGGTTACGAGATCTTTTTTCTTCAGCTCTGCCACTACCGGTTCCATTTTTTTGCAGGGCGGGCACCATACCGCTCCAAAATCCACCAGTACCAGAGGTGCTTTGCGGGTGATCGACTGGTAATCTGCCGGTGATAATTTTCCGGATTCAGATACCCCTTCCACCGGCTTCCCGGCTCTCTTCCAGGCAATCATACCTCCACTCATATTAAAGGCAGTAAATCCTTTTTCGCGTAACGCTGCCACCGCCGCTGCACTCCGGCCACCGGAAGCACAGTACACATATACCGGTTTTGATTTGTCGAGGTGCTGCACACGATCGAAAAACTGCGACTGGTTGGTCCAGTCGGCCTGAAACGCATCTTTGATATACCCTGAATTGTATTCACCCGCCGTTCGAACATCCAGTATCTGAATGTTTTTAGCAGCTATTTTCTGCTGAAACTGATCTACCGAAAGATCCTGCTGGGCGCAGGCGGTAAAGGCCCATGCTAAGGCAATTAGAAACGATAATGATTTCATCGTACAAAAATACGATATCCTCAGAACCAGTGGAAATCTTCCGTGCGGGGCATCTGCAGGAATGGTTCGGTAAATTCCGGTGGCGGAATGGCTATTTTCCGTTTTTCCATATCGATCCACGCCCCATCTACTTCCAGATGGGCAGCCGGCTGGCCATTTTTGTAGATGGTATGGCGAATGGTCCATCTCGACATATTCTCTTTCGCCTTATGGAGGCGGAGATCGATCTCCAGTTTATCGCCAAATTTGATCTCCCGCCGGAAACTGCATTCTTCCCGCAAGAGTATCGGACCGATTTTATGCTCCTGTAATACAGCCGCGTTTATGCCATGTTCATCGAGATAACAAACCCGGCAGTATGCACCCAGTTCGTAATATTTCGAGTGCATCATGTGGAAGTTCGGGTCGAGGTCTGACCAGCGCACTTCCTGCGACTTCATATAACTTTCCATGTTAGTATCTTCCGGCATTGTACAGGAGTTCATAATATTCATGCGCCATCCGGTTGGAGTCAAACTGGAACCGCACATCGCGCATACCATTCTTCACGATCTGGCGCCAGGTATCCGGTGCATCGTAATACAACGGAAGGATTTCCTGTTGCAGGATATGATACAACTGATCCAGATCGTACTGGTCCTGCTCCTGCACATGCATATGCTCGTAATCTACCGGTGGTACTACAAAGCTGTTGTTCCCATGATCGGCAAATTCAACGATCCAGCCATCGTTGGTGGAAACGTTCACCGCCCCGTTCATCGCGGCCGTCATTCCGCTGGTGCCCGATGCTTCCCGAGGCACGCGGGGATTGTTCAGCCATACATCCGCAGCCTGTTTTAGACGTTTGCTGAGGAAGAGTTCATATCCGGTACAAACAGCGATGTTTTCATAGGATTTACTCAGGTGAACCAGATGATTAAAATCGCTGATAGCCGGATAATCCAGTGGATACGGCTTTCCTGCCCAGATGATCTGAACCGGGTATTTCTGGTTGCGCATGAGCGCATCAAACCGGGCACGGTCGCGCGTGAGCAGATCCGCCCGCTTGTAACCGGCAAACCGGCGCGCCCATACGATGGTCAGCACATCGGGATCCAGCAATTTTCCGGTCTGATCGGCTACAATATCGAAGGCTCTTCGCTTCAGGAAGTTTTTCCGATCGATGAACCGTTCTTCGTTCTGCTCATCCATCGCAAAATAGAGCTGTTTATCGGCCCAATAACTCCAGTTCTGAGAATTGGTGATGTGGATGATGTCGCAGATACCCTCGTATTTATGCCACATTTTTCTGCTAACATGCCCATGCAGTTCAGAGACGGCGTTGGACAATCGGGCGAAACGAAGCGCCACCAGTGAATGGTTGAACTGGTCATCAACAAGGCCTGTCAACCGGCGTACTTCATCCAGACTGAGCCCGTTGAAATAACTCATTTTGTAGCAGAGATGTATGTCGTGCTTCTCATTACCCGCCTCTTCCGGCGTGTGGGTAGTGAAGACCAGGCGCTTGCGAACCTCCTCGCGGTTGCCAAATTTTTTCAGCAGATAGAAGACGGATGAAACACCATGTGCCTCGTTCAGATGATAAACATCCGGTGCAAAGTTCAGCTCATCAATGAGTTTCGCACCACCGATTCCCAACAGGATGAACTGCGCCACTTTGGTGGCCACGTTTCCATCGTACAACCGATGGGTGATCGTCTGGGAAACATAATCATTTTCCGGAACATCGGTACTCATCAGAAACAACGGCGCACTGCGGAAGGTATCAGGATGAAGATACCAGACTTTCACCCAAACAGGCGCATCGTGAATAACGATCTGGAATTTTATACCGGTATCCTGTAGAAAATTGTAGATCTTCTCATTCCACTGAACCTGCAGGGTCTGATCCTGGTTTCGCGCCTGATCGTAATATCCGTATTTCCATAAAATGCCAACGCCTATCATGTTCTGACGCAGCTGGTAGGCACTGCGCAGATGAGAACCTGCCAGGAAACCCAGACCACCACTGTAAATTTTGAGTGGCTGGTGAACGGCAAACTCCATCGAAAAATAGGCTGCTTTTGTACTGTAACGGGGATCTACGGGATACGGAACCTGAAAATGCCGGAAATTCGTCATGACGCTTGATTTCTCTGAAATAAGTACCGCAAGATAACTTAAAAAAGATAAAAAGTCCTTCGCTATTATGTATTATTTACACAATAAACCGGCGACTCCCAATTTTCAATCAGCGCTTGGAGGCAGCTCTCTTTTTTAATGGGTACTGTCCTTCGAAAAAGCATTTTATACCCCTATAGTTGCCACAACCGTTCACTTCTTTTAGCTGAACGGCAGTACCAGTGAAATTTAATTCCAGTGCGCAGGGATCTCCGGGAGCGGTGTAGAGTGCTTTTTTGGCATCTTTCATAACCCCTTCGCCTTTCAGTTCACCCGTGCAATCGCCTCCCCGCTTTTCGAAATGGATAAAAAAGCGAATTCGTCCGGGTTTGGATCCATCGCGAACGCTCACAAAATTTTTCTTATCCTGTACATAATCACCCGTGAATTTCTGGGTGGAAGGCAGTGTATCGATGGGGTTATAAACGGTTTCTTCTTCCGGTATATCGTTGGATTCTTTCAGGATCAGGGTGAACGTTCCCACGTTGTTGTACACATATGCATTGCGAGTATAAAACAACTGGCCTGCTTTCCCCTGTCGATAGCTATTCCGATAGATCGTGAATTTGCGGTCGATCACCCCTTCAAAGGAAACATCCCTTTGGGAAGACTCCCCCAGCAGCGGCATGCCGGCCTTGAATACACGTTCTTTATCGAAGCAGAGCACATAAGCCATCTGTTTTTCCTTTCCCCGAACCTGTATGATCACATACACATCCTCGTTCTTGTCCATGGCCTTGCCTACCCCGTAGAATCGTGGTTTCTGGCCTTTGAAAGACCGTGCATACAGACTGTCCGGAATGAATTCCTTTACCAGTTTATCGGCGATGCGCAGTGAATCATTCGGCTTTTTCTTCATCGAAGAATCGTGAATGGAAAGGGGAAGTTTAATATCCGGGAATGATTCTACAAATTCATCTACCGAACGGATCGTCTCATCGGAAAGGCTTCGTTTTTCCTCCGTGCAGGAAAACAGGAACAGGCCCAGGAACAACAAACAGTACAAGCGGATCATAATTCAAGATATATAAAAACTTTTAATCCGCTGATGATTTCGTCGTACAAGCATTTGCTGGCTCCAAAATATTTTTTTAGATTTGTCTAAATGATTTTTTCGCATGCTCTACACCGTTAGTGAGGAGAATTATATAAAAGCAATTTTTCATTTGCAGGGCGATGAGGGCATGGTCACCACCAATGCATTGTCGGCTGAATTACAGACCCGTCCGGCCTCGGTTACCGACATGCTTAAGAAACTGAAAACGAAGAAGTTGCTGGTATATGAAAAATACCAGGGGTTTCGATTGAGTGCGGAAGGGCGGAAAGTAGCGTTGGGGATCATTCGCCGGCACAGGCTCTGGGAGTTCTTTTTATCGGAAAAATTACGCTTCAGCTGGGAGGAAGTGCACGAAGTGGCGGAGCAGCTGGAACATGTGACCAGTGTGAAGCTGATTGATAAGTTGGATGAGTATCTCGGCTATCCCCGGTTTGATCCGCATGGGGATCCGATACCCGACCGGAATGGGAAGATCGCCACACATGAGCGGATTTGTATTACGGCCATTCCGCCGGACCATCCGATGGAGGTTTGCCATGTTGGCAACCAATCGCCCGAATTGCTGGATATCCTCCGGCACAACCACATCGCCATTGGAACTTACCTGTCTGTCCGTAAAAAATTCTCTTTTGATAACAGTCTGGAAGTGTGCACGGCCAACGGACCTGCATTTGTGCTCAGTGAAGCCGTTGCCAAACACGTCTGGATGAAAAAAATCGACACCATATGAACACATTGGAAAATCTGGTACATCAAATCGGTCCGGTTTGGGCCGCCCTGATTGCCACCACCTTCACCTGGTTTGTGACCGCTGCCGGAGCCTCGCTGGTCTTTTTTTTCAAGACGATCGACCGCAAAGTGCTGGACATCATGCTGGGCTTCACCGGTGGTGTGATGGTTGCGGCCAGTTTCTGGTCGCTCCTCAACCCCGCCATCGAAATGTCGGAACGCCTCTACCCCACTATGAAATGGATGCCTGCCGCCGTAGGCTTTCTGATGGGATCGATGTTCATTTTCGCGCTGGATAAGTACATGCCGCACCTGCACCTGAACTTTGGAGAGCATGAAACCGAGGGCATGAAAACGCAGTGGCGGAAAACTACCCTGCTGATCCTGGCCATCACGCTGCATAACATTCCGGAGGGACTGGCCGTTGGGGTGCTGTTCGGAGCCGCTGCCAATGGCATGCCAGAAGCCAGCGTTGCCGGAGCTATTGCGCTGGCCTTTGGTATCGGGATCCAGAATTTTCCGGAAGGACTGGCCGTTTCAGTACCGCTCCGCCGGCAGGGACTGAGCAGGTTCCGTAGTTTCTGGTACGGTCAGTTATCAGCGATTGTAGAACCAATAGCAGGTGTTGTAGGAGCGATCGCAGTGATTTATATGCAACCCATCCTCCCCTTCGCCCTGGCATTTGCCGCTGGCGCGATGATCTACGTAGTAGTGGAAGAAGTGATCCCGGAAACCCAGCGGGATAAATATACAGATCTGGCCGTAATGGGCTTTATCGGCGGGTTTATAGT
>CANHUD010000183.1 GCA_947463665.1 Sphingobacteriales bacterium | reverse complement strand
GCTACCGGCAATCCATTGATGTAGGAAGGCCCCCAGCCACCCCGGCGCATCGCCTGGCGATAGGAATCCGAACGGGATTCACCATCCCAGTTCCAGAAATATTCATAATCATTGTCGCGGGTAATATTGGTATTCAATGTAGCCTTCAGATTTTTGGTAAGATTAATTCCTACGTTCGCCCGAAGACCATATTTACTATAATCTGTATTCGGTACCGGTCCGGTTTCCTTTACATAGTTCCCTCCCACAAAATAATCAACCACATCTGTAGCGCCGGAGAAATTCAGGGCATAGCGCTGGAACGTGGCATTCCTTCGGATGACATCGATCGTATTTGGATACGGATTGTCTTTCAGGTACTGCAATTCTGCCGGTGTAAACGGAATAGTTCCCTGTGTTGAATTGGGGATCAGCGGATCCAGCCCGGCTTTGATAGCCTGATTGATAAGTAATGCATGTTCATGTGCAGTGGTAAATTTGGGCCTGCGCAGTTCATTGGATGTACCGAATGTTCCCGTAGCCTGAATAACCGGTTTACCTTTCTTACCAGATCTTGTTTTAACCAATACAACACCATTAGAAGCCCTCGCTCCGTAAACTGCAGCTGCTGCCGCATCTTTCAGGATCGAGATATCTTCCACCTCATTCACATCCAGGAGATCAAATAATTCTTTCGTTGCAATGACATTATCTATTACGAACAACGGTGCCGTGGTACCGGCAAAGGGGCCAACACTGGCGCCTCGAATCTGGATGTTGGAAGCTGTACCCGGGCGTCCGCCAGCTGTAGTAACATTCACACCCGGCATACGGCCGGCAATGACGTTACTCAGATTGGTAGCCGGCATCAGTTCCAGTTCCTTGGGTTTGACAGAGGAAACCGAGCTGGTAATTTTTCGTTTGGATTCTGTCCCGTAACCTACGATTACTACATCTTCCAGAGATTTCTGAGAAGATGCCAGTTTAACCTCCAGGCTGTTTCGGCCAGCTATGGAAAGTTCCTGCGATTCCATATCCACATAGGAAAACACCAGGAACAAATTATTGTCTTCCACTTCAATGGAAAACAATCCGCCCGCTCCGGTTACGGTGGACTTACCCGTTCCCTTAACAGCTACAGTAACTCCCTCCAATGGCTCTCCCTGGTCATTCATAACCTTACCGGTAATAACTCGTGCAGGTACAATAAGCTCTTCTCCGGAAACAAGCGATCCTGTTGTTTTCTCAGACACCACGATGATCCCGGCATCTTCGATGTAACGATGTTTTACGTTCATGGATGGAAGTACCGCTTCCAGAATCTCAGTAACCGGTTTGTCTTCTACCTGTACGGAAACCACACGATCATCCGGAAGCACATCATTACTGTAGGCAAACCGGTAACCGGTCTGCTTCTCAATGGCCTTGAACAATTTCGTGAGTTTCACATTTCGGAGCGACAATGTCACTTTGGCTTCCTGTGAGAACCCGTTTGCACTTACAGACATAACTGCAAGCAACATGCAAACAATTGTTAATTTCATAATGCGTACTAGTTTTGGAATGACGGGATGCAAGTGCCCGACATTTTCTGCATGACTTTTTTTCATACATTTGTTTTGGCGTTAAAGAATAAATAGAAACAGCTTACGTTTGCGAGACCAACCTGTTTCTGTATTTTTTTACACGGCAGCAGGGAGGAACAAGGTTCTTCCCTGTTTACTTGGACAGTGTTACTATTTTTACATTTCCCTCCTGGATTTGATATGTAAATGCTTTTGTTTCTTTCAGTACATCCAACACCACTGACAACCTTTCTTTTTCATACGTTCCGGTAAACCGGTAATTCTTTAATTCTTCATCGGCAAATTCCACCCGAATCCGGTACCAGCGCTCCAGCATGATGGCAATATTCGCTAACGTTTCATTTTCAAAAATCAGCTTATTCTCTTTCCAGGCCAGTTCTCTGATTTCTCCTTCGTCTGTAGATTCCAAAGGCAATACTGCTACCGGCACAACTTCACTCATTTTTTCAGTGACGGTTGAACTTCCAATGCTAACAGATGGCGTGTACTGATTTTGTGAACGCAATTTCTGGTTGGGTTTCAGCAGCACTTTTCGACCATGATCGCTTTTGATCGTAACTTCCACCGATCCATGTATGAGTGATGTCTCACTCATTTTCTCTCCCGGGTAAGCCTTTACATTGAAGGATGTTCCCAGAGCCCGGATATCCAGGTCTGCGGTATGCACAATAAATGGAAGTGATTCATTTCGTTTGACATCAAAAAAGGCTTCTCCATCCAGATAAATATCCCGGCAGGTTAGTCCATATCCTCCGCAAATGCGTACATTACTAACCGAATTGAGCGATATGATCGTACCATCTGTTAACTGAATCGTCTTCTTTTCTCCAAAATCTGCAGCTATTTGCTCTTCCTCCTGTTCCACAGGCCGTAAAAAGGTTGTATACGCTTTCCAGGAGCCCATTAAAATAATCACTACAGCTGCAGCATATAAGATGGTGTGCACGAGCGTGAATCGGTTTGAAGATTTTGGGAAACGTGATTCCTGAAAACTTTCCTGTTCCTGCATAATCTTATCAAACAAATGGGCTGATTGCTCTTTCAGATCCTGTTGTGCCAGAGCCCGGAAAAGTTCTTCATAAGCTATTTTCGCTTCATAGATCAAATCTGCCTTATCCGGATTATTCCGGATGAACGACTCCCAACGCAGGATATCTTCTTCTGAAGCATTCCTGCAATATTTTAAAAAAGACTCGTCTGTCAGCAAATCATATATAGTCATAAGAAGAAATACTAAACATCCAATACAATAGAGTACAATCCTGCCTTTTTTTACCTTAGAGGTGATGCCAGCCTGTTATCGGACTTCCGGAATACGGTAACTGAAGCAACAGCAGGGTAATAAAAGCCGCCATGGAAGCGCCTCTGGCCGACTGATCATTATCCATTTCCTGACGGAGGGATTTCAGCGCCTCGTGAATCCGGTTGTATATGGTGCGTTGCGTTAGTCCTGTTTTCACTGAAATCTCCTCATAGGTAAGACCTTCGTAAAACCTGAGAAAAATCAGCTCCCGTTTTCTGGCAGGTAACATATTGATTCGATTGATCAGCCACTGCGCCTGTTGCTGTGCCTGGTCAGATGCAATCATTTTTTCCTCCGGTGTAGATTCCTGTTCAGTATGCATATTTGACCAGGCCACCTGAAGAGAGGATTGCCGTACAGATTTTTTCCAATCGGCCGATAACCTCCGCATGAACGAAGAGATCAGATAGGCCCGAACACTTGAAGCAGGCTTGATAGTTGCACGTTTCTCCCATAGATATACAAACAACTGCTGGATTGAATCCCGCACCAGATCACTGTCTTTAAGATCTTTCAGGCCAATAAAAAACAAACAGTGGTAATATTTCTCATACAACAATCGGAAACGGGATGCATCTCCGGTCATAAGGCCTTCCCATAGATACTGATCATCCTCTGTATGCATAAGCAGTTGGTTAGTTAATAAGAAATAATTACAAAAACAACGTTACCACATTCACGAATTGCAATTTATGTTTCCTGATTCAGTCTTACCCTTACCAATTTAACCTTTTTCACTCCATTTTTAACTAACTAATTACTGTTTTCCTGAATAAGCAATTCATCCTCTAAAAAATATCTTTAAAAAAACAGGTACAAATCAGAAACAGGCGCTCTCTGTATACAAGTAAGTTTTTTTCATCCATAAACCCAAAATCCTGAACAGTGAAGATCATCCGAACAGACATCACCGTACAGGTGAATAGCCTGCTATCTGTAGAAAAGCGGGAAGAATCTTATTTTCATTCTCCATTCCACTTTCATCCTGAGTTTGAGCTGGTGTACATTGTGGAAAGTCACGGTCAGCGCATTATCGGCAATGAAGTAGGTCATTTCGCTCCCGGTGATATGGTGCTGCTCGGGCCAGAGATTCCGCATATATGGCTGAACCACTCCTCTTATCAACAGCCTGGAAACTCCCGCAAAGCGGTTGCCATTGTACTTTATTTTCACCGGGAAATTTTCAGCAATACTTTTTATTCTTTAAAGGAAACCTGTAAACTCAACCAACTCTTCCAAAACGCTTGCCGGGGACTCCAGATCAGCGGAACAACCAACCAGGTTATTGCCCAAAAACTTTTAGCTATGACCGGGAAAAAAGACATGGAACTTTTCCTTATGTTTTTCGACATCCTTAATATACTTGTCAACAGTAAGGATACCTCGTTCATCACCAAAGAAACGTACGCTCCTTTTCATTCAGAATGTACGGAAGACCGACTCTCCTGTGTGCTGGCATATACTAAAAAACATTTCCGGGATGATATTACCCTGGAGGCTATTGCCCGTATCGCCAACCTGACACCTCCCTCATTTTGCCGGTTCTTCAAAAAAAGAATGAAAAAATCCTTCGTGGAATACCTCAATGAAATAAGGATCGATCAGGCCTGCTCCCTTTTCCTGGAAACAGAAAAGTCTGTTTCCGAAGTAGCCTACGCCTGCGGTTTTAAAACGCCTTCCAACTTCAACAAGATTTTCAGAAAAATCATGGGGAAATCGCCCCGCAACTACAAAGAAGTGGCAGAAAACCTGGCAGGATAAGGCTTACTTTCCGACAAGAGGCACTGGGAATACCTGATCTCACATTTTGACACATCCGCTTCCACTTCCCAATCATTTCCTATATTTGTCGCCGGCAGGAAATGGCGACCCTGGTACGAAATACCGAATAGAGGACGAGTCGCCCGTGTTAATCGCCAAATGTCACGTATGGATTTCAATCAGGACGACTTCATATCGGGCGCAGATGCCCAACAGGATGAATCCTCCGGCTGGTTCAGGAGGGTGAGAAAAGGAATTCTAACTTCTACATCAGAAAAAAAAGATGTCCCGGAAGGCCTCTGGACCAAATGTCCGCAGTGTAAATACACGGCAACGGTTCAGGAACTGAAAGACCAGTTGTATGTCTGTCCTAAATGCTCCTACCACCACCGGATCGGAAGTGAGGATTATTTCGATATCCTGTTTGATGACCAGCAGTATACGGAGCTGTTTGCCTCGGTGAAATCGGTAGACTACCTGGAGTTTGTGGATATGAAGCCCTATAAAAAGCGGCTGAAAGAAGCCTACGATAAAACCGGGCTTCATGATTCCATCACTGTTGCGCATGGAAACATTGACAATCAAGGACTTGTGGTAGCCTGTATGGATTTCAACTTCATCGGCGGATCCCTAGGCTCTGTAATGGGAGAAAAAATAGCCCGTGCCTGTGATTATTGTCTGGAACACCGCTT
>CANHUD010000182.1 GCA_947463665.1 Sphingobacteriales bacterium | reverse complement strand
TCATACCGCTGTCTTGCACCATCCCAGGTCAGATGTTCCAGGTATTCATCCTGAGACGTGAAATTGCCCGGCACCTTGAAATGCGGCAACAGAATGTCGCGCTTTAGATCCAGCAATTCTACTTTGTCAACGATCTCATTGGTGTTGTCGATGGCTTCCGGAATATCCTTGAACACCTCCGCCATCTGGGCGGTGGTCTTCAGAAAAAACTGATCATTCGGGAAGGCGAAGCGTTTGTTCTTCACCAGAATGTCATCGTCTGAAAATTCCCGCAGGGCAGGAGTGGCCAGCTTTTCGTTGGTGTTGATACAGAGCAGAATGTCATGTGCGGTGAAATCGTCCTGATTCACATAATGGGAGTCGTTGGAAGCGATCACCTTCACGCCATATTTTTTGGCAAACTGCAGCAACACTTCGTTGACCCGATCCTGTTCAGACATCCCGTGACGCTGGATCTCTACGTAATAATCATCCTGAAAAATATTCAGCCACCATTTGAACTCATTCTCCGCCTCCTCAATACCTTTCCGGATAATGGCCTGCGGCACCATCGCACCCAGGCAGCAGGTAGTGGCGATCAGTCCTTCATGGTATCGATGGATAAGTTCTTTATCGATCCGGGGGTATTTACTGTACAGGCCTTCGATGTATCCGAGAGAGGTCAGTTTTACAAGATTCCGGTAGCCCTGTTCGTTTTTGGCCAGCAGGATCTGGTGATGCCGGGGATCTTTTTCTTCTTTGGTGAAATTCTTTCTGTGCCGGTTCTCGGTCAGGTAGAATTCACAGCCTACAATGGGCTTTACTTTAAGCGGACTATTTTTGTCGTCCGGGTTGACCCGGTATTTGTAAGCTTCGGATACAAATTTAAAGACCCCGAACATGTTGCCGTGATCGGAAATGGCCAGTGCAGGCATCTGATCAGCAGCGGCCTTTTTGTAAAGTGCTTCTATCGGTGCTGCTCCGTCGAGTAGCGAATACTGCGTATGAACGTGAAGGTGTGAGAATTTCATATGAAATGGACAACAAAGGTCGTATTTTGAAAAGCATTCAAACGGGCAGGCGGTTACTATTTTTCCACCTACCTTTGCACACGTGCACATCAAGTCTTGCCATATTCTGCCGGTATTGCTGCTGTTACTGACGCTGAACAGCTGCAGCCTGCTGCGTAAGATGGGGGTAGGGCCAGAGCCGGTCTCTGGTACCAGTACACTCCCGCTTCCAGGAAATGCGAATCGTGGAGGGGGATCCGGTGAGGCCGAAAAAATGCCGGATATTCAGGATGATGCGCCTTCGTACATGAATTTCACGCTGGCTGCGGTTGACCAGGTCAAAGCACACCAGTTCCGGTACAGCATTCTGCTGGATGTGGAAGTGGAGAAACTGGGGAATGCAGCTCTTTACCAGCTGATTGACGACTGGATAGGAACGCCGTATAAAATTGGCGGTCATACCCGCCGGGGGGTCGACTGTTCCGGTTTTGTACAGAATCTGGTAGGAGCTGTTTATGGGGCTTATATGGCCCGTACCGCCCGGGAACAACGGGATCAGTGCAGCCCCATCCGGAAGGAAGAACTTCGGGAGGGCGATCTCGTTTTTTTCAACACCCGAGGTGGCATTTCGCATGTGGGCGTGTATTTGCACAACGATAAGTTTGTGCATGCCTCCACATCAAACGGGGTGATCATCAGCGATCTGAAAGAAACCTACTGGTCCAGACGTTTTGTAACAGCTGGCCGTCTACCAAATAGTCAGCCCTGATATGTGCCGATACCTGCCTTTTTTGTTGTTTGTACTGTCCTGCACAGGAAACCGGATACAGGAAAAAAATGTATTCCGGTATAACCAGGCAGATGGCATCGCCACGCTTGACCCGGCATTTGCCAAGAACCAGCCGGTTATGTGGACATCCAGGCATCTCTACAATACCTTGGTTGAAGTGGATGACAGCCTGAAACTGGTGCCGGGTCTTGCCCAAAAATGGTGGATTTCCGAAGATGGAAAAAGCTATCGGTTTTTACTTCAGAAAGGAGTCTGTTTCCACGATGACCCTGTGTTTCCGGATGGGAGAGGACGGGAAATGAAGGCCGATGATGTAGTGTACAGTCTGAACAGGATTTTGGATAAAAAAGTTGCCAGCCCCGGTGCCTGGATCTTCAATGGGCGGGTGGATACACTGAACCCGTTCATGGCCGTAAATGATTCTGTTTTTGAGTTGAGGCTGTTGCGACCTTTTCCGCCTGTTTTGGGCATTCTCAGCATGGCCTACTGTTCTATAGTGGCCAGAGAGGCAGTGGAAAAGTATGGAAAGGATTTCCGGCGGCATCCCTGTGGTACCGGGCCCTTCATGCTGAAGCAATGGGCTGAAGGACAGACCATGATTCTGCATCGAAACCCACGGTATTATGAGCGGGATCAAGATGGCCATCCATTACCGTATTTATCGGCAATTAAAATCAGTTTTTTCACGAATAAAGCCACGGAATTCATGGAATTCCGTCAGGGGCGTCTTGACTTTGTGAACGATATCGAAGCCAGTTTCAAAGATGAGATCCTCACGAAAACCGGATCCCTGCGGAAGGAATGGGAGGGACGCATCCTATTGAAAAAGCAGCCGTATCTGAATACAGAGTATCTGGGTATTCTTTTTGACCCTGAAAATGAATGGGTTAAAGCCTCTCCGTTGCGCTTGAAAAAGGTCCGACAGGCCATGAGCCATGCGATCGACCGGAAAAAAATGATGATGTATCTCCGGAATTCCATCGGCACAGCCGCTACAGCAGGATTCATTCCTGCCGGTATGCCGGGTTTCGATTCAGCAAAAGTTAAAGGGTATGGATATGATCCGGACAGGGCAAGAGCGTTGTTGAAAGAAGCCGGATATCACCCGGATTCATCAGGGGTCATCACGTTAAAGACCATCCCCATTTATGCAGAGCTGGGTGCATTTGTGGCCCGACAACTGGAAGAAATAGGCATGAACGTAGCCGTGGAAACCATGCAGCGGGCGACCCTGCTGGAACAGATCGCCAATTCCCGTGCACTTTTTTTCAGGGGTAACTGGATCGCGGATTATCCGGATGGTGAAAACTATCTGAGTGTTTTTTACAGCCGCAACCCGGCGCCACCCAATTATACGCGCTATAAAAACGCTGAATTCGATCGCCTGTATGAAAAGGCCCTCGTTACTACAAATGATTCTGAGCGCTTTCGGCTGTACCAGCAGATGGACCAGCTGGTAATGGACGATGCGCCTGTTATTCCATTATGGTATGATATGGCCATTCATCTGGTGGCACCGGGTATAACCGGATTTGCCCCGAATGCACTGAATCTTCTGGAGTTGCGTAAAACCAGAAAAAGGGATTAGTTCCTGATTTTTTTGGCAAAAGCTTTCTGAAACTTCTCCACTTTCGGACGTACCACAAAATAACAATAGGGCTGATTGGGATTGTTTTTGAAATAATTCTGGTGGTAGTTCTCTGCCGGAAAGTAGTTAGTAAGAGGTTCTACTGCTGTAACAATCGGATTATCGAACGCACCCGATTTATCCAGTTCCGTCTTATAATGTTCAGCTTTGCTCCGTTGCTCCTCGTTGTGATAAAATACCACACTGCGGTATTGGGGGCCCACGTCATTTCCCTGGCGATTCAGCGTGGTAGGATCATGTGTTTGCCAGAAAACTTCCAGTAATTCATCAAAGGTGATTTTTGATGGGTCATACACGATGCGGCATACTTCTACATGCCCCGTGTTTTTTTCACATACCTGCTCATAGGTTGGATTTTCGACATGTCCTCCACTGTAGCCACTTTCTACCTTCTGTACGCCGTTCAATTGCTGGAAAATGGCCTCTGTGCACCAGAAGCACCCATTCCCAAATGTTGCTGTATCCATTTTTTTGGAACTGATTGATTGATTTTCGGATGCATTCATCGCCTTGCTTACTCCAGTTGATGTGGAGGAACAGGCCATCCATACGATGGAGGCCCAAAGAGAGAAGGAAATATACATACTCATAGACTTCTGGTAAACATTTAAGGGCATACTAAGTTCAAAAGTTTATTAAATTCAATATTTGCAGTTTGTTCAGTAAAATATAAAATTAATAAACTTAAAGAACTTAAGGGCGGTGCAGGAGGGTTGTATATTTGCAAAAAAATTACGTGAAGCTTTTCCCTCAATCCGCTGATTATCAGCTGGAGTTTGATAAAATAAGGCAGATTGTGACGGAGTATTGTGCTACGCCTTTGGGGCGCCAGCGAGCGGAGTCTATGCGCATCCATACCCGTAAGGACTATATTGAAACTGCATTGGCACAGTCGAATGAATATTTGTTGTTGTCCAGAAGTGGACAGTATTTTCCGGGAGCCACTTCTTTACAGGTGACAAAAGAAGTCAAAATGGCAGGTATTTCCGGAGCCGTTCTCCATGGGGAGGATTTTGTCAAAATCCGCAAACTGGCAGAGACCATGCAGCAACTTTTTCGCTGGTTTGAAAATGACCGGATAGAAGGGTATCCCAACTTGTATAAAGTATTGAGCGACAGTTACTACGAGAAGAATATTTTATTGTTGATTGATGAGGTATTGGATGAAGGGGGGCAGGTGATGGACAAAGCATCAGAGGAACTGGCGCGCATTCGTATGCAGTTGTACCGTAAGCGAAACGAATTGAGGCGAATGTTTGAAAAAATCATTCAAAAACTCAATAAATCAGGTTATGCGGCAGACATTGAGGAATCGTTTCTGAATGGCCGGCGAGTGGTAGCCGTGCAGGCTGAATACAAGCGTCAGGTCAAAGGAATTCTTCACGGGGAAAGCGATACGCGCCGCACTACATTCATTGAACCGGAAGAGACGATTGAACTGAACAATGATATTTTTTCTCTGGAAAGCGAAGAGCATAAAGAGGTTTACCGTATTCTTCGGGAACTGACAAGGAGGTTACATGTTTATGCACCCTTAATGGCGGGGTGGACGGAGATTTTGGGGGAGTATGATTTCATCCAGGCAAAGGCCAAACTCGCCAGTGATATCAATGGCGTATATCCTGATATACATGACCGGTCGGGCGTAGAGCTGGTAAAAGCCTTTCATCCGTTGTTGTATTTGTACAACAAGGCACAGAACAAACCCACTATTCCCGTTAACCTGAAACTTCATGAAGGCAGTCGGATACTGGTCATCTCCGGTCCGAATGCCGGAGGAAAGACGGTGACCATGAAAACTGTTGGACTCTTGCAGATGATGGTGCAATCCGGGCTGTTGGTTCCGGTTGCTCCTGGAACCTCATTTGGTATTTTTAAACAGCTGATGATCCATATA
>CANHUD010000181.1 GCA_947463665.1 Sphingobacteriales bacterium | reverse complement strand
TCTTTCTTCGATGGTTGGCGGAGGTAATTTTTCTCCGGTCGCGAAATAATGTTTGATTTCACGGAAGATCCAGGGATAGCCGATGGCTGCCCGTCCGATCATAAGGCCATCGACCCCAAAGCGTTGTTTATAGGCCAGTGCTTTTTCCGGGCTGTCAATATCTCCGTTACCGAAGATCGGAATCCGGATACGCGGGTTATTTTTTACGGCTGCAATGTGCGACCAGTCGGCCTCTCCTTTATACAGTTGGGCACGCGTTCTCCCATGTATGGAAAGCGCCTGTATGCCTACATCCTGGAGTCGTTCGGCCACTTCCATGATGTTGATGGATGCATCGTCCCAGCCCAGTCGGGTTTTAACGGTGACCGGCAGGCGGGTGCTTTTCACTACAGCCGCGGTCAGCCGTACCATAAGGTCGAGGTCTTTGAGCACAGCCGCACCGGCTCCTTTAGTCACCACTTTTTTTACCGGGCAGCCGAAATTGATATCGAGCAGATCGGGGTTGACGGTTTCCACGATTCTGGCGCTGAGGGCCATGGCTTCTTCATCACCTCCGAAGATCTGAATACCAACGGGGCGTTCTTCTTCGAAGATGTCCAGTTTTTGCCGGCTTTTGATCGCATCCCGGATAAGCCCTTCACTGCTGATGAATTCGGAGAACATGAGATCGGCCCCTTCCTGTTTGCACACGGCACGGAAAGGCGGATCGCTCACATCTTCCATGGGGGCGAGTAAAAGAGGGAATTCCGGTAAAGTTATCTTGCCTATCTTTAGCATAGCACAGGGTGCAAAGGTAGGAAACCAAAAAATAGCATGGATATGTATAATGTGTACTCCAGACCGGGCAGGTCATATTTTAGCGGATTGATGGTTCTTTTTGGCGGGATACTGGTAGGGATGTTTATCGGATCGATGATTTCGATGGGCATTTGGGTGATGGCCACCGACAGGGGCATCTTTGAGTTGCAGACGCAAATGACGAATCCCGCTTACCGCTCCGTTTTTCAGTGGATACAGGTGGTGTCCACCTTTTTTGTTTTTTTTGTGCCGGCCTGGTTTATGGCACAGTATATGAGCCGTAAGCCGTTTGCTTTTCTGGGGTACAATACGTATTTCTCCGGTCGGCAATATCTGCTAACAGTTTTGGTTATGCTGGCGGCTTTGCCGGTGGTAGGCGCTATGGGTGATCTGAACAAAATGATCCCCCTTTCCGGTGAGCTGGCAGAACGGTTCAGGGAAATGGAGCGTCAGTACAATGACCAGGTGAAAGTACTGGCGGATATCCGTACCCCTGTTGATTATGTGGTTTCTCTGTTACTGATGGCGCTGGCGCCGGCTATATTTGAAGAGATGTTGTTCAGGGGTGGGATGCAGCAGTTGCTGTTTCGTGGAACGAAGCGCATGTGGGTGGCGATTTTGCTGACCAGTATCGTATTCAGCGCGATTCATTTATCTTTTTTCGGGTTTCTTCCCCGCCTGCTGCTGGGTGTGGTGCTGGGACTGCTTTTTCACTGGTCAGGAAGTTTGTGGCTGCCCATACTCGGACATTTCGTGAACAATGCGGTAGCGGTTACGCAGTTGTACTGGTACCTGCGGCAGGGTAAAACACTGGAACAGGCAATGGAAGAATCGCTCCCAATCTGGTGGGCCGTTTTGGGAATTGCTGCGTTGATCGGACTGCTGATCCGGTTTTACGGGCAGTCGCTGGTGGACCGTAAAGAACGGGTACCTGCGGAAGACCAGGCCAATGAGGAACAATGGATGTCGTGATGGCTGCCAACTTCCGGAGTTGGGGAATTAAATAATCAATTATGGCGATGAACTGGGGTGTTTTTCGCACCCGTGCGCTCACAGCGCTGGTATTTGTGATAGTGATGTCGGCAGGCCTGCTGACCAGTCACTGGTTGTTTTTACTATTGTTTACCGTGATTCATTTTGGCTGCTGGTATGAATTTCAGCGCCTTATGGGAATTATTTATCCCGAATATGCGGGCATATCTCCCTTCCATAAATATGGCGTACAGCTCGCCGGCTGGGGAGGTATACTGCTGGCCACAGCCAATGTCTGGTCGGTTGGTACCCTATCACTGTCATCTATCGGTTTTTGGATCCTGCTGCTATGTTTACTGGTATTCCCTGTGGCCGACTTTCTTTTCACCAGACAGTCCGGTTTTCGAACCATCAGACTTTCCCTGATTGGATTGATATACATATCGGTTAGTATTTCGCTGATCGTGCATATCCGGAGCGGGGCCATCTGGCTTAGCTCATCTGCGGATGATCTGGCAGGTCTGCTGAGTTCCGTCTCGGCGAAGATCGGAGGTTTTTTCATCCCCCTTCTGATGATCGCTTCGATCTGGATCAACGATACCATGGCATATATTGTGGGATCGTTCATCGGTAAAACACCCTTATCGGCTGTTTCTCCCAAGAAGACCTGGGAAGGAACCATTGGAGGGATTGTACTCAGTACGGCTATTGTGACGGCCTCGGGATATTTTTATGGAGCCAGCTGGTGGGATTTTCTGGCTATCTCACTCCTTGCTGCAATTGCGGGAACGTTCGGGGATTTGTTTGAAAGCAAACTAAAGCGAATGGCCGGCGTAAAGGATAGCGGCCATTTTATGCCAGGGCATGGGGGCTTTCTGGACCGGTTTGATTCTCTGTTATTTGCCATCCCGTTTGTATGGCTGTATACGTTTTTCTTCACCCGTTAAGGAATGACATGTCTGTTCTAACCGATTGGTATAGTATTGAAAATCTGGATCAGGTACCCTCGCCGCAGCTGATTATTTTTCCGGAACGTGTACGTTTTAATATCCGGGCGGCGGTTGAGATGGTAGGAGATCCGTTGCGGTTACGACCGCATATCAAAACGAATAAAACCCCGGAAGTAGTGCAGCTGATGCTGGATGCCGGTATTCGGAAATTCAAATTTGCTACCATTGAAGAGGGGACTCTGCTGGGGACTGTAAAAGCGCCTGATGCGCTGATGGCCTATCAGCCGGCAGGACCTCGTATGCAGCAGTTCATCGATTTGATTCAACAATTTCCGGATACGGCGTTTGCCTGTCTGGTGGATGACGAACAGGTAGTGCAGGCATTACAGGATGCTGCCCAAAAAGCCGGACGGGTGATACCGGTGTACATCGACCTGAATGTAGGGATGAACCGAACAGGGATTCAGCCGGTGAAGGCATTCTCTCTTTACCGGGACATAACCCGAATGGATAGGCTGGTAGTAAAAGGTCTTCATGCGTATGATGGGCATATACGGGATCTGGATATGGAGGTACGGAGAAAACGGTGTGATGATGCTTTTACTCAGGTGGAGGCGGTAAAGCAGCAGATCATAGAGGCCGGTTTTCCTGCTCCGGTAGTGATTGCCGGAGGATCGCCCTCTTTTTCGGTGCACGCCGGGAGGGCAGATGTGGAGTGCAGTCCGGGTACGTTTGTGTATTGGGACAAAGGCTATGGGGATATTTGCCGGGAGCAGCCGTTTGTGCATGCGGCACTGGTGGTAGCCCGTGTTTTATCTGTTCCGGAATCCGGAAAAGCAACGCTGGATATGGGCCACAAAGCCATTGCAGCGGAGAATGACATAACCAGAAGAGTGATGTTCCTGAATGCTCCGGATGTGCCATTGATCAGCCAGAGTGAGGAGCATGGTGTGGTGGAATTACCGGCAGGAATGGTGCTAAAGCCCGGAGATGTATTGTACGGACTGCCGTATCATGTTTGTCCGACCGTAAACTTATACAGCCGGGTGTATATAGTGGAAAACCATCAGGCACGCAGTGGATGGTCTGTGGCCGCCAGGCACTGATCGTTCTTATTCAATAAAGTTGTTTATTCGGTCCTGCCGCCTAAATTTGCAGCATGACCATACATAAAGAAGGAAATGCATCGATTGGCATCGGTATGCTGATCTTTGTGCTGATCAACTGGCTGAGCAATCGATTCATCGATCATACGACGGTGCAGCTCATCATTTTTATTTTGACCACCGGATTGTTTTTATTTCTGGTTTCTTTTTTCCGTGTCCCTTCCCGTACGCATACGATAGAGGCGGATGCCGTAGTATCACCCTGTGATGGCAAGGTGGTGGTGATTGAGGAAACAGTGGATCCTGAATATTTTAAGGAGAAACGCCTGCAGATCTCCATTTTCATGAGTCCGGCCAATGTGCATGTGAACCGCAATCCGTTATCGGGTGACGTGTTGTACAGCCAGCATCACAAAGGAAAATTTCTGGTGGCCTGGGATCCGAAATCTTCTACCGACAATGAGCGCCATTCGGTGGTCATCCGCCATCCCAAGGCGGATATCCTGGTGAAGCAGATTGCCGGTGCACTGGCCAAGCGTATTGTCAATTATCTCAAACCCGGTGATAAAATAGAGCAGGGCGAGGAACTCGGTTTCATCAAGTTTGGCAGCCGTGTGGATGTACTGCTTCCTCCCGGAACTACCGTGAATGTTCAGCTGGGTGAAAAGGTGAAAGGTGGCGTTACCGTACTGGCAAGGCTCTGATCGTTAAAGGATTTTTTTGAGTTCACTAAGCGATTGGATCGTGTAGGTGGGCAGGATCTGTCCGGCGGGTTCATTATTCGGATTGAAATACACCGTATCAATACCCGCATTGTTTCCGCCTTCAATATCGGCTTCCAGCGTATCACCGATCATGATGGAAGTGGATGCAGAAGCACCGGTTTGCTGCAGGGCATAGTCGAAGATTGCCGCGTGCGGTTTCATGATGCCTGCGGACTCAGAAGTGATGATGTGTGTAAAATAATGCCGGATCCCGCTGTTTTCCAGCTTGGCCATCTGTGTTTTTTCAAAGCCGTTGGTAATGAGGTGTAAGGGGTAGTTTTTTTGCTGGAGATAGTTCAGGATCTCGATAGAGTCTTCAAACAACTGCTTTTTTGTAGGCAGAATTTCAAGATACCGCTCACTGAGCTGTCTGGCCAGCGGTTCGCTTGCCAGTTTATAGTCGAGAAGCGTTCTCCACATCCGTTTCCAGCGCAGGTCATCGCGGGAGATATATCCTTTTCTGAACCTGTCCCAGAAAATTTGGTTATGATGATGGTAAGTGGCATGGAAGTGGTCGAATTCACCAATACCACGACTGGCGAGTTCCAGTTCATGGTAGAGGTCGTAAAGTGTTTCCTTTGAGTTGGTTTCAAAGTCCCAGAGGGTGTGGTCTAGATCAAAGAAGACATGCTGGTATTTCATCTGCTCTGGTGATTTGGACTGCAAACATACTTAGTTTTAACGCGTAAACAGAATCAATATGCATGTAGTGATCACCGGTGGAAGTCAGGGTATAGG
>CANHUD010000180.1 GCA_947463665.1 Sphingobacteriales bacterium | reverse complement strand
CGCCCGGTATCCGAATAAATTACCTGCAAAACAATTCATCCAGTGTGGCCTCGAGCCTCAAAGTATTTATGGAGCTGCCGTTAATGAGATGTTACTTCAAAGTAATGAAGGTAAAATTCGAATCTTTCCTGCTATGCCCGATAAATGGTCAGGAGCATTTACCTTGCTTGCAAGGGGTTCATTTCTGGTTTCTTCAGAGAGGAAGAAGGATGGCACCATAACTGGAGTTTTTATAAAAAGTATCAAGGGGAATGCCTGTACATTGACAAATCCATGGCCAGCTGCAGAGGTTGTGGTTGCTGAATTAGATAAGGATGGCCGAGAATTTTTTTTAATGACCTCTAAAGAGGATCTGATCAAATTTAATACGTTGCCCAATCATTCCTATCTGATTCTTCCCAAAGACAGCAGCAATCAGGTTTTCAAAACTATTTTTTCGTCCACTCCTAACCAGTTCCCTAAATTTTTTCATGAAGCTGTGATAGGGAAAGAACGAAATTTCTAAAACATCCCGTTTTTTCTGCATATCTGTTAGCGCACGCTGTTTAAAAAATGTATGCAGGGCACTACCATGCAAACGGGGAACCAGGTTCATACTCCGTACCGTCCACTACCCGTACTGCAGATCACGGTACCTTCCTGTGCATACTGAAAAGCCCACATTCCTGGGATGCTGAAATCATTTATTCAAGAACTAGTTGGAAATGAAGGAGTATTATATATGAAAATTAATCATATTAGACATATTCCTTGTAAAAATGGCTTCATAAAGTGGTTGCCGATTTCCCTTCTGTGCTATGCGCAAGTTATCTTCGGCGCAAGTAATTGATGTACGATAGTTAAAACGTAAAAGTATCTTTTAATGAAAATGAGGCAGTTTTTCCTGTTTATTATATTTCTAAGCGGGTTCTCAGAAGCCCTATTTAGCCAATCCACTGCACAGGTTATCACTCCGAATCTCGCTTCAGGGTCTTCATCTACTGCAATATGGAGATTTGAGATCAACAGGGTGCAGGCAGTTTATGATGCAACTCATTGGACAAGTCAGGGTATATATGGACCGATTACCATCAAACAACTGGAATGGAGAGCCCATTCAGACAGAGCATCAACCATCACGTACCCCAGCGTGGAGATATATATACAGCCTGCCAATGTGGATTACAGCGCGGTAAGCACTACTTTTGCGAGCAATCGCTCCACATCGCTCGGAACACCCAATTACTCAGGTCCGGTTACTGTTAATACCGGCACTGCGGGAACTTTCATTATAAATATTCCCCTCACCGTTCCTTTTACGTATGACCCAAGTTTGGGTACAGACCTGTTGGTAGAATTGGTAATCCTTGCTGCTCCTACACCGGCAACGTCAACATCCATTTCCTGTTCTGATAATTCTTCAACATATAAGGCCAGCGTTGTTCGATCAAACGGCAGTACAACAGCTTTAACAGGAACTATCTCACAATTTGCGCCATTCTTCGCAGCACTTATGACGATTTTACCACGAATGTATCCACTTGTGGCAGTTACACATGGGGCATAAATAACCAGACCTATACCCAGAGCGGAACCTACACAAGTGGTAATTTCATACTCAATTTGAATATATCCCCTTGTAGCACCGGTCCGTTCATCTACGGAGAAACTGGAAATTTTTCTACACTGGAACTAAATGTTCCCCGCACAGTGAAATTCTTCAGAAACAATACACTGACCATGACGCGTACCTCTGCCTTAGGTGATGGTATCCTTGCAAATTCAGATTGCCTTACATTCCCGGCTACCAACCCTTTTAACCAGGCTCACATCGCAGGTACGGTTAGTATGTTTGAGTTGGATTATTCCCCGAGCAGAGGCACGGGAGTGGGTACAGTGAATTATCAATTCGAATTCAGCGATGTGCTTTCCACTCAAGGCTATATGGTTTTTTCTGATTTTGACTTCAGAGAGGAAATCAGGATCAAGGCCTATAAGGCCAACGGTGATCTGATTCCTTATTCAGAAATGATAATGAAAAGAGAAAATGGCCAATTTGCAACGGGTAGTTCATATCTGAATACAAAGTTTGACAATATTGGAAGCAGTTTCTCGGGTGTGCTTACTACATGGAACGATAACAATGTGTCCAATCCGGTAGTAACGCTGCAAAGTATTCATCCGATCAAACGGGTTGTTTTCGAAATCAACCTCAATGTTGCTGCTGCAAATGATAGCAAGACAATGCGATTCAATTTCGCAAACCCAACTTCGCCGGCAATCGTATATGTGAATCATTCGGCTGTTGGCCTCAACAACGGAACATCATGGAGCAATGCATACACTTCATTTCAGGCGGGCTATGAAAACAGTTTTAGCGGAGACCAGTTATGGGTGGCAAAAGGAACGTACAGGCCATCATCCACTCATTACCTTTCAAACTTAGTTGATCGGAATAAGCATTTCCGTATCCCAGAGCGTGTGGAAGTGTATGGAGGATTCGCCGGAACGGAAACAGCGGTCAGCCAGCGCGTTAATTTCGGTTATGGTGAGGCTAACAATACGCTACTCAGTGGAGATTTACTAGGCGATGATAATTATTCACTTGTACCCTGGACGGGTTCTGTGGAAAATACATATCATGTTATTTATCAGCCGAATGAGGCATCATGCGCTCTAAATGACATTACCCTGCTCGATGGTTTTTCGATAAGCGGAGGATATGCAGACGGTACAGGAACAAACAATAATAATGATGGAGCAGGATTATTTATCAATGATCACTCGCCACGACTTAAGAATATTGATCTGGTTAATAATTTCAGTACAGACAATGGCGGAGGAATGTATCTTGCTTTAAGTCAATCTGTAATTGAAAACATAACAGCAAAATTTAATCGGGCAGAGACATCAACTGGAGATGGTGGAGGAGTATTTTTATTGAATAGCTCCCCTCAGCTTACCAATTGCCTCATTGTAGATAATTTAGCACAAGTTGATGGCGGGGGTATTTATGTTAGCGGATCTAAACCTATACTTACCAATGCAACCATCGCGTACAATAGCTCCAGTGATGAAGGAGGAGGTGTTTATATTACTTCAGCGAGTAGTACAGATACAACCTGGTTAAGAAATTCCATATTATGGGGAAACTCTGCAGTTAATCTCTCAAATCAATTGTTCAGAAGTGCTACTGCCCTTCTGGCCTTACAAAGTACTACGTACAGCAACTCAACCAATGACATAACCACCGGCTTTGCCATATCTGATAACACCCTAACAACCGATCCTCAATTTTTCGATGTTGGAATGAAGGATTATCGGCTCAGAAGTACTTCACCTTCCCTGGAATCAGGGAATGATATATTCAATACCCTTACTACCGATATCCGGCGCGGAAATTTTTCCAGAAAGCTACTCAAAACGAATAATAACCTTACCGGAACTATAGACAGAGGCGCTTTTGAATACAACAACCCGGTAGATTTCAATAGTGAATTGCTGCCTGTAGTACTTGTTGATTTTCAGGCCAATCGACAGGGTGTAAAGACTCAGCTAACCTGGTCTACCGCCACTGAATACAACAACAAAGGCTTTTACGTGCAGCGTAGCACCAACAGCATCCACTTTACAAATCTTGGCTTTGTAGCTGCCAGAGGCAATGGTACCGGAGCCCAATATAGCTTTACGGATCAAGTACCCGTTTCCGGTCGCAATTTTTACCGTTTGTTACAGGAAGATAAGGATGGTAAGACCAGTTTGAGTAAAGTTCGGCAAGTCAATTTTGAAGGTCAGGGTTTGCGCATTTATCCTAATCCAGTACAGAAAACAGGAACGCTTACTTTACAGGCAGCTAATCAACCACTTCGTTTGCGCCTGACTGATGTGCACGGAAGAGTATTTAAAATCTGGAACTATTCGCAGACGCCCGCAGTCCTGCAATTGGAACTCCAGGAAATCCAGTCAGGTCATTATTTACTGGAAGTTCTTCAGGGATTAAATGATAAAAAGGTGCTTCCCATTATCAAGCAATAATGCGTCAAAAATGAGCATATTGATGTACTTGGCATCATAAAGAGTAAACTTGAACATGAGCAAAACAGGCGTACATATCCGCCTGTTTTGTTCATTTAGTGAATGCTGAATCCAACATACCAGTTTTATAATTCCACGGATATCTGCTGCATGTAGAAATAGCTTTTTTCTGCATGCGATCTATACGCAATTTTCTGTAGCAGGAACATTCGGGTAGTATGGAGAGGCAAAAAATAAAAAAGGCTCCGAGTGGAGCCTTTTAGTAGCGGGATCGGGAGTTGAACCCGAGACCTTTGGGTTATGAATCCAACGCTCTAACCGCCTGAGCTACCCCGCCAGCGGGTTGCAAAAATAGGAATTCTCATTTTATTCCCCAAAGAAAATTGACGGAATGGCAAACGTCCGGCAACTGAGGTGAAATTTCCCCTGCTTCCTATGGCAATCAGGCGGTTATGGGGAATTATTCCCCCAGTTTTGGCAATGGCATCATTCTTTTACCGGCTATGGAAAAACAGCACATATGGAAAACAGTATGGATCTTCAATCACGCCCATTGCAACGAACCAGAACTTCAAACCGTGGACTTGCTTCAGCAGATCCCCAGACCAGGGCAGCCGTGGCCCGCAAAGGGGGAGAGGCCGTAAGCCGCAACCGCGAACACATGGCTGCCATAGGCCGCAAGGGCGGCCAAACCGTTAGCCGCGACCGACAGCACATGTCGCTCATTGGCCGCAAAGGTGGGGAGGCTGTGAGCCGTGATCGCCAGCACATGTCGCTCATCGGCAGAAAAGGTGGGGAACATTCCCGTCAAACCGAAACAGCAGCTTCCTCTCCAGCTGCCAGCCATGTTTTTCACAATCCGGAATAACCTGCATACACTGGTGAGCCAAGGCTGCTTCTTTATGGAGCAGCCTTTTTTTATACCTGCCCGCCCAGATACCTGAGTCAGGTATCCTACTTTTGCACTTATGGATTCATTCCGCTCTGCTCAAACAACCATTTATCTTAAACTGACGGGTACAGCCATGTTCTGGGGCGGTACGTTTGTTTTTACACGCATTGCAGCCCAGACGTTCGGGCCCTTTACGGGTGCTGGCCTGCGCTATGCGATTGCGCTGGTTTTTCTGCTGCCCATGGGGTGGAAACAAAACCGAAACGCATTCCGTATCACCCTCTCTAAATTCCCGGCACTCTTCCTTTCCGGATTTATGGGGGTATTTGCCTACAATTTCTTTTTCTTCAAGGGGCTAAAAACTACGCCGGCCAGCAGAGGCGCTCTATTGGCTGCTCTGAGTCCATCACTGGTGATGCTTATTT
>CANHUD010000179.1 GCA_947463665.1 Sphingobacteriales bacterium | reverse complement strand
TATGCGGTGCGGCAGCAGATCATACAGGAGCATGAGTACTATCAGAAAGGGTTATTGTATTTCCTTCAAAACGATCCGCGTGTGCCGGCGGATGTACAGCAAGAGATGAAACGATGGGGACTGGCGAAGGATGAGTTTACGGATAATGGGAACTGGCCGCATCAGTTGTACATACGGGAGGCACGGAGGCTGAAGGGTCGCTTTGTAATGAAAGAGGCGGATGCACTGGGTAAAACCGAAGTGCCGGAGCCCATTGGGATGGGATCGTATGCGCTGGATTCGCACAATACACAACGCTATGTGGACGAGAACGGGTATGTGCAGAATGAGGGAGACATCGGCGTAAAGCCCGATAAAGCCTATTCGATAGCGTACGGGTCTATAGTACCGGAGGAGAATGAATGTTCGAATCTGCTGGTGCCTGTTTGTGTGTCCAGTACCCATGCGGCCTATGGATCGATCCGGATGGAACCGGTGTTCATGATCCTGGGGCAGTCGGCCGCCACTGCGGCGGTACTGGCTATAGACCGGAATATATCTCCGCAGAGGTTAGTATATGCGGAGTTGAAGCAGCAGCTGGAAAAGGATGGGCAGGTGTTGGTGAAGTAGTATTTAGTGAATACATTAGGTTTCGATTTATCTTTATTTGTCAAAAATTTTGGCGAGATTTAAATGTATCTTATAAATGAACCATTTTGTTTTCTGAGTTCCATTTTTCCATTCTCCATAGTGACGGCAATATCAGTCCCGTTGAATCTTGCTTTTGTAGCTTTACCCATTGTAATGTATTGTACAAATGAACCATTTATTTTTCTGAGCTCAACATATCCGTTTGTTAAAGTGATAACTATATGTGTTTCCTCTTTATTCAAATCTGCATCTACTGCATTGTTTTGGCCAATACCGCATACAAACGAGCCATTGTCTTTCCATAGTTCTACCGTTCCTCTATTTATTTTTAAAATCATTTTTTAGATTTTTATTTATGTGAATTTATTACGTCTGGTTAATTTATAATTTACTTTTTCCTTGCAGGTTTTTGCAAGTTTACAGACCCTTAAATTCATGTATCTTTAATAACCAATCAGTATGGTATTCAATGGAACATCAGAAACGCCTATTATCGATTCTAAGCGGAAAGCTGAAACAAAAGACAGGATTTGATGGCAGTAGTTTTCAGCAATGCACCAGGATTTCTGATCAGATGCGGGAAAAGGGGATACATATATCGCCGCATACCATTGCCCGTTTATTTGGTGAAGTCCTGCCGCAGCGAAAATTCTATCTGAATACCCTGAATCTTATAGCCAAGTTTCTCGGTTATGAAGGATGGGATGCATTTTTGAAAACAGAGCAGGCACCCTCCGCTATTACTTATACCACAACTACAGGTGAACGTAATCCGGATCATGTTTTCCTTTCTTCATTCCGATATGCATTGCTTAAGGGGGATGTTCGCCTTCAGAAAAGGTTATTGGATAAAGCAGCTAAGCAGGGCATATTCACTGACTTTAATACACGTTTCTTCTTTGCTACGGAGATGGGGAGGTACGCCCGTACACATAAAGATGACCAGGATTTCTTCAGGCTGATGGCAGAGCATCCTTTTGGAAGAGATGTTTTTTACCGGACATTCGTGGATGAGGATGATGCAGATGGATATTTCAGTTATTATTTAAAAACATATTTTCTGCCTACGGCTCGTATACCATCTGATATCCTTTTTGCGCAGACCTTTCTGCACTCCAGGGGCATTTATACGAACGTTATTGTCGACAGGCAGAATATATCCGATATGGTTAATATTCCCTTTAAAGAATTACTGAATGAATTGCATTCCTGTCATTTTATCTCTCGGCAGGCAGAATCCAGGCTACTCATTGCTTGCAGTCATAAAGTGATAGAGAATATACTGGATGAGATACTGATGCTGGAGGATCAGTTCTCAACGTGGGATTTTACCTGGGTGTTGGGAAGATGTCTGCGGGCACTTCATTATCGGAAGGCCAGTGCCTTTACTTTTGAACATCCTGATATAAAGGCTGCTTGTAGCCGTGCAACAGAAACTATGCAAGCCAACATCACTACGGTGCCTCAGATGCTGGTGCAGCTGCATGCTTGGATTGGATGTAAGCGCCAATCGGATGCAGGCAGGATGGTGCGGCCGGCGTCTGGTATGGAGGATAGTATGTATCAGAAGATGATCATCGAACATCTGACATTGGCCAGTATTCCGGAGTATGCGGATAGACCGATGCTCCGGCAATCGGTAGAGATGGCCAGGTTGTTTGGTCAGTTGTGGGCAGTGCCGCTGGCTGATCATCTGCTTCGATCTTCCAAACGGGCATAGTATGGGGGGAATGGATGGTGTCATACTGCTGCTTTATGTTCTGGTCATATGTTTGATCTGGCTAATTTGGAAAAATGAGTTTTTTACTTCTTTTTTTAAATCCAGTAGCCGCATATCCTGGATGGTTGGCTCTGTATCGTTGTTCATGTACCAGATGTCGCCCAATGCATTGACACTAAATGCAGAGGTGCTAAGGGCGCAGGGTTTGAAAGGTTTTTGGATATTTTTTAGCCAGTGGATGGCGGTTGGATTTATACCGTTTGTTTTTGCCCCGCTTTGGAATAAGCTTCAGTTGTATACCGACAATGAATTTATTTTTGAACGATTTTCAGGTGTTGGTGCTAAGGTTTTGTTTTATTTCCGGGCTGGTTTTCTTGGATTTATCATTACGCCGATTATAGTATCCTTTCAGGTGCTTGTTTTTTCTTCGTTTTTGGAGCAGTACTGGTCTGTTTCCTATTCGTGGGCACTAACGGTCAGTAGTTTTTTTATTATTCTGAGCAGCCTGAAAAACAGTTTGGGAATCAATCTTCGGACCGATTTTTTTCATGGAATTCTTTATGTCACCGTAATTGGACTCATTTTAGGAGTACTCCTGGCAAAGGCCGGATCACCATATACTGCGATAGCGTTACTGGAGCAATCCAACCCCGGTGTATCGAAGATGTTTCCGGCCACGGGTGATCAGAAGAGCTGGAATGCGCTGTTTGTATTATTCAGTATTCAGTGGTGGAGCATATCGTTATTTGACGGAGGCGGAGTAGAGATGCAGCGATTCAACAGTGCGCAAACACCCGTAAAAGCGATATACCTTGCTGCTGGCGGGATTTTATTATCAGTAGGTTGTTCATTCCTTAATCTGCTTATTGCAGTTCTTAGCGCATCCATCTCTACAGATGGTGCCGGCATTTTTTCAACGCTTCGAGGGGTTTTGCCAGAATCTGTACACATGCTGATTACGCTGGGTATATGGGCGGCATTCATTACCACAGCAGAATCGATGGTGAACTGGGGAGCATCGTTTGTTGTAGTTCCTTTTGTTACGAAACAAAGCTGGAAGAATGGCAGCAGAAATGCATTGATCATTTCTATGTTGTTTGTGGTATTGCTTACGATTATTGCCGTCATCTTTGCTTGGTACAATCGAAATCTGTCCACTCTCTTTTTTTGGTTTCTTTCATTTTCTGCTGGGGTGGCTCCGGTTTTTTTCTTTCGCTGGTTCTGGTATCGAATCAACGCGTGGGCTCAGTTTTCCGCGATGCTGGGGGCAGCAATATACACAGTGTTATATGACCGTTTGGAGCCTGTTTTTGCCACCCATCTTCGGTATGATCTGCTGGATCCCTATTACTGGAAACTGATCATCATGACTGGAGTAAACATGCTCACCTGGATCATTGTGATGTATCTGACGCCAGCGGATGATCCCGAAAAAGTTTCCGCGTTCCGTTCTAACATTCCTTCAATGCAGTGGCTGTTGAAAAGGGTTGGATGGTCGCTGTTGTTTAGTATATTGATTATAACTGTGTATGTTTTGCTTCTATTGGGTTTATTCGGGCAGTAGGAATAAGTGAGAACTTGCAAAAACTTGCAATGTTACCAACTGCCGTACAGACATTAACTTTAGGGGCATCCGTTACTAACTTATGAGAATATATAGCACCCGGGATTTGGCTTTATTATTTATCCGGGAGAAGCGCGTTCACTTTAGTGGAAGCGCTTCTTCATTTCCTGAAAACAGGCCTCTCCATATTTTTTCATTTGCAAATGTGCATTGGGCAGGTCTTTTCTGGGAAAAGAATAGGGGATACCTGCTTCTATTCGTTCACCTTTATGCTGGATGACTACTGTGTTGAAATTTACGTTATTCTTAAGACCATTTATAGAAAATACCGCGGGGGTTCCCACTTCAATGTCTGCATATCCTTTCAGTTTCATGGCATAGAAGATCTGCGCATATTGTTGGGAGCCAAACAGAACATAGGTGCGTTTTTTTTCGATGATGGTATCTAATAGTCGGTTAATATGAGGAAGGAATGGATCTATATTTTGTATGGCCATTTCCAGATTATCGAAAATGTTTAAAAAGGTTTTAGAAGTATAGGGAACCAATTCGAGTTGCAGTTTCTGCATCAGTACATTTTGCTTTGCCTTTAGTTTTATAGTATTATCCGGATTTGTTATATAGTCTGGTATATCAATACCGGATTCAGGGAATCCGGATAAAAATGAAGCTTGTTTCAGATCGAAATTATCGTGCCTTCCCTTATCCTTTTCTCCATATCGGATATGATGTTCTATGTAGTTATCTACTATGGAACGGATATCCTCACCCTTTTTAAACTGCAAATTGAATTCATCCCCACCTGAACCCGGGTTCAGCATGGCAAAAACGGTAGTAGCCTCAGGATTTCCGTTGAAATACATGGGCGTTCCAAGTTCCGCAAAGATTTTACCTTTCCCCAGGGCTTCGTTCAGGGATCGTGCGTTTTCTACATAGCCTTTTTCCAGGAGGGAACGGATATCTGTTTCGATATGCTTGAAAAGTGTTTTCATCATACTTTCTTGTGAAAATAGAAAGTAAATCAGCGTATTTGCGAATGCAGAATGTCGTGCCGCCATAAGTCAGTATAGCAGTCGATTGCAAGTTTCTGCAAGTTTAATTGGTTACATTTTCCTGCTTCTCCCTTCCTTTTTAATGCGTTCCAGTTCCTGTTCCAGATCAGCCACGATCTCCGGATACCTGGACGCCAGATTGGTTTGTTCTGCTTTATCCGTTTTCAGGTTGAAAAGTTGTTTGCCAGGCAGGCCCTCTTTTTCTGCCTGTTTTTCAGTTGGGGCACTCCACCCTCCGGAGCCTCTGCTCAGCGCCAGTTTCCAATCCCTTTTCCGGATCGCAAAATTCCCATCGATGGAATGATGCACGGTGGAGGGGCGGCTAAACTTTTTCGGACCGCTTCCTTTTAGCAGGGGCAGTAAACTAAAACTGTCTTCTCCACTACTATCCGATAGGGATATATTCAGT
>CANHUD010000178.1 GCA_947463665.1 Sphingobacteriales bacterium | reverse complement strand
GGCCTGAAAAACGGATTGGGCTTCATCGGCCGACTGCAGCGATGGAAAGACTGGACCAATGGCTGTATGGCACTAACCAATCAAGAGATGGAAGATCTCTGGCAGCATGTTAAAGTAGGAACAGTGATTGAGATTAGGCCGTGATTATTGTAAGAAATAGGGGGGCGATACAATCGTACCTGTGAGTAACACACTTCACCCCAGGAACTCTTCACGTTCCAACTCTCCATTTTCCTTTTAATAAAAACCAGATAAATACATAAAAGTGTCTCTAAATACATTTTTTGGTACTTATAAATGCACATTATTACACTTTTTTGAACTTAAGTCCTTTTTTGTTCAAATTAAGCAAATGAGCGAAATGCATACAACCAGCTGGAAACATGAAAAATAACACTCAGCGTAAGTCCCTGATCTTTCCGATAGCAAGGTATGAAGGCAACATCAGAAGTCGATTTTGTTATGCAGAAAGAAAACCAGATCATCCCCATTTAAGTAAAAGCCGCAGAGAATCTCCGCTCGAGAAGCCTCCGGGTCTATTTCGACAAGTTCCATCCCGCTCTATTGTTTTCACCAGTGGATTGGGAGGTAGTCTTTACCTCCTAAAAGCTCCTATATCATCTAACCAACGCCCTGAACACCTGCCCCTGCCTATACATCCGAAACGGCTGAAACACCCTTCCCCACTCTTTTCGTTGCCGCTCCCAGTCTTTCTGATCATAGATCAGCATATACGAACTGCCTACCACCTGCACGCTGTCTCCCTGCACCACCGCAGCTGTGGATTCATCCAGCGCCATACCTAACACATTCGGATAGCGTTCCAAAACGGGTAGTAAATCGAATTGTCGGTTCCGTACCAGCACATGCTGGTCAATGGCCGTCTGTTTCATAAACGAAAATCCTTCGCCAAACACCGCCGGCACATGCGGCGCTTTCCGATGATCACCGCCTATCAATACCGATCCCATGATGGTAGCACCCGCCGATGTTCCCATGATCACTCCGCCTCTCTCCAACAATTTCACCAGCTCCCGATGCACGGCCGTTCCGGCGTATGCCTTTGCCAGCAACTCCTGATCGCCCCCACCCAGAAACACACCCCTCGCCTTTTTTAACATCTCTGTCCATACCGCATCATCCGCCCGTTTCCTGTCACGGGTGTGCAGGGTATACAGATTCGTAAACCCTCTCGATTGGAATTTCTCCAGATGCTTCCCCTCCTGTATCCACGCCTCATCGCTGGTTGCCGTAGGGATATACACCATCGGCTGCTGCCTGCCACCCATCTTCGCGGCAAATAACTGGTAGACCGTATCGGGTATGGCCCCGCCACCAATGATGATCAGGCTGCCGTTATGACTGTACCTCGACTGCCCAACAGCCACCTGGCTCATTAGCAAGTATATAACCAGAATCCTTTTCATAATAGTTGATTAAAATAAATCCGGATGAACATTACCCACCCATCCTGGCTTTCAAATCCATTCTTTCATGTAAAATTCGGATGATCTCGACTTCATTCACCGAAAGCTGTTGATAAAAAAGTATATGACTGCCAGATTTAAACCCGAATAAATTCGGAGCAATTTCATTGTAGGATCTTCCTATCGCTGGATTCTCTCCTATTTCAGTACAGGCAATTTTTATCGCTTCATAGTATTTATCTGCCTGAATCTCCGACCATTGACGAAAAGTATATTCCCAGATATCATTCAGATCATAAATGGCTTCCTGCCGTAAAATAACCTTACCCATTCAGTCCTTTTTCAGATTTTAATCTGGCCAGATGCTGATCAAAATCAAAACTTTCTACGCGTGGACTATCTAACCCTTTCTCAATAGCTTTTTTTAATGCAGTAACCTTGTATTCTTCATTTTCTAATAGTCGTAACCCCGCTCGTATAACCTCACTCACATTCTTATACCTTCCGGAATTTACCTGCGTAGTAATGAATTCATCAAAATGGTTTCCCAACGAAATCGATGTATTTTTCATTTTCAACTCTTTCGGGCAAGTTACCAAATTTTGGTAACTTTTACCCCCCTTTACTGCACAAATGAGCTAATTACACCCGGAAATTCCCCTTCTTTGGGTAAAAACATTTACAATCGATGGAGCTCTGTCCATAGTTCTGCAAGCTTGTTAAACCTGCCACCCTACCTCCAAACCTGCCTACCTTTGCCCCGTCTTTCTATTTTTCACCACCTAAAACACTTTGGCCATGCGTAACAAAACCATCTACACCCGCCTGCTCGTCGCCATCCGGACCGCCGTGAGTGAGTCAGCCGAGAAACCCTTCAACGATGAACTGGTGAAATCCCTCAAAAAACCCATGGCCGCGCTGGCCAAATTCTTCGATGTCAAAACAGACGAAGCCATCGTGCTCTCCTTTATCTTCGAACAGTCGCTCCGCAACGAAGATACCAACCGGGAAGAGCTGATGCAGCAATTCGGAAAAGACATCACCGCCATGGCCGATCTGGAAAACATCGTACAAAACCTCGGTGAAAAACGACTCATCCTGCTCAAAGGGGTAAACCGGCGCTTCCGGAATCACTTCAAAGCGCTCGCAGCAGCCCCCAAAGCCCTCATGGCCATGTCTGAAGGCAATGCCGATTTCCTCGAAATCCGGAAAATGAATGATTTCCCCGCCGTGATCATGGAAATCAACGACCTCATCATCCAACGCATGGCAGAGAACATCAGCACCGAAACCCTCACCCAGGATGTACAAAAACTGCTGGAAATCAATAAACACCTCCCGGAAGTGCAGTGGATCCTCTCCAGAAAAGATCTCTCCGATCTCCACCGGCTCATTCTACTCAATGTCTGCGTAGAACACCTCAACGGAGAAGAAGAAGTGGAACTCGAAAAAATGATCCGCGAAGTAACAGACTCCCATCACCTCCGCTTGCAATGCAAACAGGAACTCCGTGATGAAAAATCACCGCTCTTCGCAAACAATTACATCCTCTACACCGAAGCCATCTTCGGCCCTACCTCCTGCGTACAACTATCCGAATCCGCTCTGGAGAAACTTTTCAACCAGACACGCGAAAACAAACAAAAACAGTTCCAGCCCAGAACAGGTACCTTCCTGCCCTATGAATCCCTGCCGGAAGAAAAACTCTTCTACAACGCCAAAGAGAAAAAACAGATCGACTCACTCGCGCGTGTCCTACTCCAGGATCAGTATGCCGCCATCACTCAAAAAATGAAGGCCCAACACCTTAAACCAGGCTTCACCGTACTCATGTACGGCCAACCGGGAACAGGCAAAACCTCCACAGTTAAAACACTGGCCCGCAAAACCGGTAGGCATGTATTCCTGGTGGATATACCCAAAATAGTTAGTAAATGGGTGGGTGATAGTGAAAAGAACATCTCCCGCATCTTCGAAGAATACCGGAAAGCTTCTGAAAAATTCGATAAAGCTCCCATCCTCCTCTTCAACGAAGCAGATGCCATCCTCGGTACCCGTACCCGCGTAGATACCAGTGTAGATAAAATGCGCAACACGATGCAAAACATCCTGCTACAGGAAATGGAAGACTTCGAAGGCATCCTCGTGGCCACTACTAACCTGGTTGGACAGCTCGATGAAGCATTCGACCGCCGCTTTCTCTACAAACTCGAATTCCACAAACCGGAGGAATCCGTTCAGCTCCAGATCCTGCAGGAAGTATTCCCACAAATCGATCCGAAAACCCTCGCCCGCATCAGCCGGGATTTTTCCCTCACAGGCGGACAAATCAGCAACATACGCAAAAAACTCCTGGTAGGGGAAATGCTCGAGGAAATCGAAGACCTCGATGCAGCTATCTTCGAACGCTGCGAAGAAGAATGCTCGCTCCGTAAAGGAAAACAAAACGGAGGCATCGGGTTTAAATACGGCCAGGAGAAACGTGCGTGAAAAAATTTCAATCGATCGAAATCCTTTCCCAACCCCGTTCCGGCCCAAAAAGCCGGAACTTTTGCTTATTTTCAACACACAACCAACTTCATCATGCTACCACGTGTCTACTCAACGATCTTCCTCCTGTTTCTCCTCCTTCAGGGCTTCGCCCAGGAGGGGCCGATCACCACTTCCACCCCCTTCAACAACCACCCGCGCATCCTCTTCTTCCAGGACGATGAACAAAGTTTTATCAACCGCCTCAGAAGAGACCCATTCTCACAATCGGTCAACGAAGCCATCCTCCAGGAATGCAACCGCCTCCTGACCATCGACCCGGTTAAACGTATCCAGATCGGCAGGCGACTCCTCGATAAATCCCGCGAAGCCCTCCGCCGCATCTTCCACCTCTCCTTCGCCTACCGCGTTACCAAAGACAAAAAATATTTCCTCCGCGCCGAAAAAGAAATGCTCGCCATCGCCGGCTTCAGCGACTGGAACCCTTCGCATTTCCTCGATGTGGCGGAAATGACCATGGCCATGGCCATCGGGTACGACTGGCTCTACAACGACCTTTCCCCCGAATCCAAAACCCTCATCCGCGATGCCATTCTCCATAAAGGCCTCGAACCGTCCCTCGAATCCAAATACAGCTCCTGGCTTCGCGCAGAACACAACTGGAACCAGGTCTGTAATGCCGGTATGACCTATGGAGCGATGGCCATCTACGAAGACCAGCCCCAACTGGCCATCCGCATCATCAACCGCGCCATCGAATCCATCAAACTCCCCATGAAAGATTATGGCCCCGATGGCATCTATCCCGAAGGCTATGGCTACTGGGGATACGGTACCAGCTTCAACGTTATGTTCCTCTCCGCCATCGAAAAACTCTTCGGCTCCGACTTCAACCTCAGCCAAATCCCCGGCTTCCTCCAAACAGCAGGCTTCATGGAAAACATGACAGGCCCCTCCGGAGATCCGTTCAACTACTCCGATGCCGGTAACAAAGGCGGCTTTCACCCGGCCATGTTCTGGATCGCTAACCGCGTAAACGACCCCTCCCTCCTCTTCGTAGAAAAATCCTTCATCCAGAAAAACGGAATGGCCGATCGCGTAAAAGATCGTCTCTTTCCTGCCCTTCTTTTCTGGAAAGGCAAAATCAACCTCGATAATGTATCCGCACCCAAACAAACCATGTGGAGCGGACAAGGCAAAAACCCGATCGCCATGATGCGCACCTCCTGGACGGATCCCAACGCCATCTATGTGGCCACCAAAGGAGGCTCGGCTAATATCAACCATGCACACATGGATATCGGCTCGTTCATTATGGAAGCCAACGGCGTCCGCTGGGCAGCCGATTTCGGTATGCAGGACTACGAATCCCTGGAATCCAAAGGCATCAAACTCTTTGGCAGAACACAAAATGCTGAACGATGGAACGTGTTCCGTCTCAATAACTTCGTGCACAATACCCTCACG
>CANHUD010000177.1 GCA_947463665.1 Sphingobacteriales bacterium | reverse complement strand
ATCTATACATCTGCCAAAGGGTGCGACTCTACCGTAACCTTCCAGCTCATCGTAAATCCGCTCAAATACACAACTATAGACACCTCGCTCTGTGAAGGACAGCTACTAACCACACCCAAAACCACCTACAATAAAGCCGGCACCTACAAAGAAGTCTACCAATCTTCCAAAGGGTGCGACTCTACCATGACCATCAACCTCTCCTACCGGATCATACCACGTGTTATCATCGATACTTCCATCTGTTTCGGTACAGCCTACACATCTCCAAAAGGAACCTACTCAGCTGCAGGTACCTATACCGAAATTTTTACCGCTGCCAACAACTGCGACTCCATCGTTACCATCAACCTCAAAATAGATCCTAAAGTCACGTTCAACTACTCTAAAGAAATCTGCCTCGGCGATACATACACTACTCCGCAAAAAAACTACACCACCGCCGGCACCTTCACCGAAATCTATAAAACTTCCAAAGGGTGCGACTCTACCGTAACCTTCCAACTTATTACAAACCCACTCAAATTCACTACGGTAAACACCTCCCTCTGTGAAGGACAGCTACTAACCACACCCAAAACCACCTACAATAAAGCCGGCACCTACATAGAGTTCTACAAATCATCCAAAGGATGCGATTCCACCGTTACCATCAACCTCTCCTACCGCAACGTCATACAGGTCACCATCGATACTTCGCTCTGCTTCGGCACTACTTACACTTCTCCCAAAGGAACCTACTCCGCTGCAGGTACCTATACCGAAATCTATACCGCTGCCAACAAATGCGACTCCATCGTCACCATCCGCCTCAACGTAGATCCTAAAATCACGTCCACATACTCCAAAGAAATCTGTCGGGGAACGACCTTCTCCACCCCGCTGAAAAACTACACCACTGCCGGCACCTTCACCGAAATCTATAAAACGTCCAAAGGATGCGACTCTACTGTAACTATAAACCTGATTGTTAAACCTACGTTCGAAACCAATCTGAACAAAACCATCTGCGAAGGCGATAATTTTAAAGGGTATACAACTTCAGGCAGTTACAAAGAATCCTACACAGCCATCAATGGATGTGACTCCACCGTAAACATATATCTGACAGTCCTCAAAAAATCATACGTAACATTCAACAGAAGCGTATGCCAGGGTGATAACTTCAGAGGATTCACCACCACCGGTACATTCGTCGAAACCTTTACCGCTGCAAACGGATGTGACTCCATTATAACAACTCGCCTGACAGTACTATCAAGAGATACTGTTTACGAGTCTAAAACCATTTGCGAAGGCGAATCCTACCGAGGATTTACTCAATCCGGAAACTATACCGTTCCTTTTTTCAACCAGAATAACTGTGAGAGTATCATATATGTCAATCTGAATGTTTTGAAAAAAAGCTACCTGAAAATCACACAGAGTATATGTGAAGGTGAATCGTTCAGGGGTTACACAATCAGTGGTATATACACCGAAAAGTATCTTGCCGCAAATGGTTGCGATTCCATCGTAACAATAGACCTTCGTGTTATCCGGAAACAAAACAGAACCATCCGGGTGGATATCTGTGAAGGATCCTCACATAGAGGCTATACTAAAACAGGGATTTATACGGAAATATTTACGGCTGTTACCGGCTGTGATTCCATCGTAACAACCATTTTGACGGTCCGGCCACATACCCGGTCTGAAATCTACCAAACCATTTGTGAAGGTCAGCAATTGGATGGATACAATGAAACAGGTACCTACACGGATACCCTGATTAACCGCTGGGGATGTGATAGCATCCGGGTGCTGCACCTGACCGTTGAGAAAAAAGCATTCCAGTTCTTCGAAGGCATTATTTGCCAGGGAGAACAATACGTGCTACCAAACGGAAAGCGGGTATCAAATGCAGGAATTTATGTAGATACAGTACGCACCCGTTTCGGTTGCGACAGCCTGATACGGACGACCACCTTAACTTTAAAACCAGGTCCTGTTTTCACCGTATCTAAATCCAACGATATAAACTGTGTGATCAGCCAGGCCCAGCTCACGGTTACAGGAGGTGCCCGATACCTTTGGTCGCCTTCCTCCACACTGGATTCAGTTAATAGTGCCACGCCAATAGCCTCCCCTAAAGAAACCACTACCTACAATGTCAGGGTATGGGGTAGAAATGGCTGCTCCTTCACAAAAGATATCACCGTATATGCGGATTTCAATGGAGACGGCCCACGCTACCCCATACCATCAGCCTTTACGCCCAATAAGGATGGTCTGAACGACTGCTTCAATGTCCGGCACTGGGGACCGGTTCAAAATTTTAAAATGGATATCTTCAACCGATGGGGAGAAAAAGTATTTTCCACCACCAATATCCAATCCTGCTGGGATGGAACAATCAATAAAATTCCTCTGCCATCAGGTATATTTATTTACAAGATCAGCGCAAACGGTCCCTGCGGCAATATGTTCCGAACAGGACAGATTACGCTGATCCGATAAATATCCCTTAATTATCTGTGTTCCAGCTGTCCAGTGCCGTAAGGCTCATGCCTTCCTGCAGCGCCCTGCTGAAATCAACCCGGATAGTAGTAACCTTCGAAGCAGATACATCTCCCAGGCGAATCTGTAATTTTCCATAAAAAGGATTCGCAGGATTCTTTCCCTGCATCATGGAACTGAATATGGGCATTGTCTCATTTAGGTAATTGATAATCGTATTTGACCGCGGAACTTTATCAAAACTAGCATCAGCCGGCGAAACAATACGGGCATACAACGTCCTTCCATTCCTGATCATGGTGGCCGATTTCCCATCCTGGCTGATCGTGATCCCGTCAATAGCCGCTGTATGCATGATCCAGTAAACAGTAGAAGTCTTATTAGGAATGAACTCATCCTGAATCATCGCTACTTTCTGACTCCTGTTCAACTTGATGCCGCGCTTGTATTCCGTTACATCCCGGCTGTAATTATCCTTCAGATTCAGCACATAAAAACCACCAGTTGCCGTATTCCCATCCTTCACCATGGTGGCTATGCCCGAAGGATTCTGATCAGGCCGGCTATCTGGATTGAATACCAGACAGTTTTTGCTTTCTGCACGTACCCTATAATAATAGAAACGACCAGGAGTAGTAGCTGCCGCATTGGGGGCCGCTGTATAAGAAGGTGCCGTTACATTAAAATAATCTGAAGGATATGGGGTGAATACTCCCAGATTACCCTGAGCCCAGTTTTCCCCCTCGCCCTGAAGGAAAAAAGAACCAGCATCCAAATGCCCGTGACTGGCCTGGTTATCCCCTCCATGCATGCCAATGTATAAGGCATTATCATTCCCCGCCACTTCTAACAACTGAGCATAATCAACGCCTTTTACAAAACTGCTCAATGGCTGCGCCTGCACAGATCCCTGATTAACCAGTTGCTTATCATAAAACAACAGATCGAACCAGCCATTCATCTTTCGTGGCCTCGTCTCATTAATAGCTACACAGGCTTCATAATGCGCCCTGGCCATATTGGCATCCTTGTAAAATTTTGAAAACCAGAAATAAGATAAGAAACGATTCGCCTTTCCGGCATACACATAATCGTCTCCAAATGTGGCCGTTCCAACCGGACCGGAAACACTGTACGGAAACATACCTGTTTTGCGGAAACCGGATGGGTTTGTTAAGCCGAATGTCCCGCCCAGAACACGATTCAGGGACTCTAATGCCAGAAAGGTATTTTGAAGTCCGTACGACCAGTACGATAACCCTTCCACACTGGCACCATCCGGATCGAACGACTGTATGTATTTCAACATGCCGTTTGCACAGGTAGCAATAACCTGACTATTGAACGTACTGTCCATTTCGTACGTGGCAAGTGCCGCCATGATCATTCCACCATGACAGATCCCATTCCAGTTGTCTTTGGTATCGTACCATTTGAAGGGTCCGGTTCCATTATCGATCTGATTCTTTCCGGGTACCAGCACAAACGTTCTCACCGCATTATACAATACAGTACGCTGGGCACTGGTGAGGTAATCATACAATCCGTCATAGGCTATGGCAACGGCTTTGGCAGCAATTCCCGCATCCAGAAAATGACGATTCGCCCCCCAGTCGGCCCAGCTGCACATTAAATTCAACTGATCCCAGGCCCGCTTTGCATACGCTGTATTCTTTGTGAACTGATAGGCCAGCACCAGATAGGGAATATGATCGTTACTAACCGTATGAATATTCTGAATCCGAAGATTCGCTCCATCCAGCCCGTAATTCAACAACCCTGTTCCCAACAACGCATCCGCCCGGGAAATCACATCATCATATGTTGGTTTGGCAAAGACATCTCCCTGAACAGCAGTACCCAGTGCACTGACCTCAGCAGCACTGAACAGTAAACGGGGATGCACATCCTTCATCTTTTTAAAATTGAAGGTGCCCACCACCTGAGCCGAACTCATGGGAACAGCCACTGTAGCCGGATCAATCAGCGTCGGCGTAACCGGTGCCGGTGGAGTTGGGGGTGTAGGAGTAGTACCACCGGTTCCCGAAAGATCTTTCTTTCCACAAGATAAAATGGTTAGTACTAACCAACTTAATGCAATGTATGTACGCATATCACCTGATCTTTTTACCTGCATGTTTTAAAACCTGATCAAAATATTCTCCGGCAAAACTCTTGGTGCCATCCGGCCGGATCAGCCAGAATCCACGCATCTCATCCGTTTTACGAACCTCAACCAGTTTTCTCAATTCCTCATTCTTAGGCTCGTTACAATACAATTCCCATTGCATCAGATACGGTATTTCCAGTGCGCCACAAACACCGAGATAAGCATCCCAACGGGCCACAACCGGATCTCTTTCTGTAAGCCCTTCATAGCGTTGCTCAGGTATTCCGATCTCTCCCAGGAATACCACCTTCTTACCTTTCATATAGGGAGTGGGCCGGATGAATTGCTTTATATATTCAATACCCTTGTACAACTTCACCCCATTTTCATCCATGCCATCGTAACAGCTCCACGATACCATATCGGTTTCTACCAATGGTACAACACTGTTCACAATACCCGGTATGCCTACCTGGCTGTCCATCACCTTATTGGCTTCAATGGCATGATACACCACACATTTTGTATTCTTCACCTCCGCACGTGCACGATTCACCGCACGCTGACGGGCCTCGAACCATTTCGCCATGGCCTGAATACGCTGAAGCGAATCCGTTGGAACCATTACCGTCTTGCGATCCCCATCCACAGCACGGATCAGTTCTCCTGCTTTCCTCGACCAGCGGGCATAATCTCCCGTTCCTCCCCGCATCATCCAGTCTCCCTCCCAATTGTGTATGATGAAGGTTACCTTACGATCCTTATACCGCTCCAGCAGATATTT
>CANHUD010000176.1 GCA_947463665.1 Sphingobacteriales bacterium | reverse complement strand
TATGTGGGCGTACATTACCCGGCTGATATCCTTGGCGGTGCCCTTTTAGGCTGCGGACTCGGCTATGCCGCTGCCCGCATATTTCTTCACCAAACGGGCGATGCCCTCCCTGCATGAATGAATTGCTGATCCTGATCGGACTCATCCTGTTAAACGGTTTTTTCTCCATGGCGGAAATCGCCCTGGTGTCTGCGCGGAAAGCGCGTCTTGAATCCCAGGCCAACAAAGGTGACTCCAAGGCACGTTCGGCACTTGAGCTGGCCAATAAACCCGATAATTTTCTTTCGACTGTACAAATCGGTATCACACTGATCGGTATCCTGACGGGTATTTATTCGGGTGATAAAATTATTGACGATGTGCAGGTCTGGCTCACCCAATTTCCTGTTTTCGCTGCCTATGCCAACGGAATTGCCACGGTACTTGTACTGATCCTGGTCACCTTCCTTTCTCTGGTGCTGGGAGAACTCGTACCCAAACGGGTGGGCATGGCCGCTCCGGAAGCCATCGCCAAATTCGCTGCCTCTCCGATGCGGCTGGTCACCCGAATTACCTATCCGTTCGTATGGCTGCTTACCCGTACCACCAATGTGATCGTTCGGATCTTCAACATGCAGGCCCGTGATAACATGGTCACAGAAGATGAAATCAAGGCCATCATCAGTGAGGGTACGGAAACAGGTGCCATTGAAGCAACCGAACAGGAGATCATTGAACGCGTTTTTCATCTGGGTGACCGGAACATAACGTCTCTTATGACACACCGGAGCGATATCATCTGGTTTGATACGGAAGACACGGAAGCCGATATCAAAGAAAAGATCCTGAAAGAACCCCATTCTGTGTATCCGATCTGCGATAAGAGCATCGATAATATCAAAGGCATTGTGTCTATTAAGGATCTCTATGTGAATCCAGACAATCTGAAATTCATCGAGATCATGAAACCTGCGCTGTTCGTACCGGAGAATAATTCTCCCTACCAGCTGCTGGAGCAGTTTAAAGAAACCCAGACGCATAGCTGTTTCATCGTTGATGAATACGGTACCATGCTGGGGCTGATCACGCTCAATGATATCCTGGAGGCCATTGTGGGAGATATCCCGCAAAAAGATGTGCAGGATTATGAGGTAGTGGAGCGGGAAGACGGTACGTTCCTGATAGATGGACAGATCCCCTTCTATGACTTTTTAAGCCGGTTTGATAAAACCGAATGGATGAACGAAGGCGAACATGAATTCGATACACTGGCAGGATTTGTTCTCCATGAACTGGAGCGTATTCCCCACACAGGGGATTTCTTCGAATGGAGGGGCTTCCACGTAGAGATTGTGGATATGGATGGGCATCGAATCGACAAAGTGCTCGTGAAAATATCCGAACAACTTAGGAATGAAATGGATGAGGCCTGATAAATCTTAAAAAAAGCCCGGAACATGTAAATCCCGGGCTTTTTTCATCTGGCTACTACCAGCCTATTCCATAATCCTCTCCATGATTGGAACTTCCGCCCCACATGGAGCCATGTTTCCAATCGAAATAAATTGCGTTTATAGGCCCTGAAGTTCGATCATCCGTGCTCAGTTTATACCCCATTCGGATCAGTTCCTTTTTCACCCAGGGTGGTGTGTCTTCCTGTATCAGCAGATTACCCGGTTTGGGTTTCCGGTCCTGATCACCAAGTGATAAATAATACTGATACGTATTCACGTTGGCAGCTTCACAGGCTTCCTGCACATTCATGCCAAAATCGATCATATTTACGAGAAACTGGATCAGATTCTGATCCTGTGTATCACCTCCCTGCACACCAAAGGCAATCAGCGGCTTTCCTTCTTTCATGGCCAGTCCGGGCGTTAAGGTCACCCTGGGCCGCTTCCCAGGTTCGATCACATTGAACGGATTCAGTGCCGCATCCAGTACAAAGCTCTGTGCCCGCTGGCTCATACCCACACCGGTTTTGCCGGCAATGCAGGCGGGTACCCAGCCTCCACTCGGCACCATTGACACTACCCATCCTTCCTTATCCGCAGCTTCTACAGATGTTGTTCCCAGAAACACATTATCAAGGTATTCTTTGTTGATGGGCTGCGCCGATGCCGTACCGAATTTTTCCAGCAGATCCAGGTATGGATTGTTTTTTCCTTCAAAAGGATAAGGATCACCTGGTTTGGTGTTCGGATCGTTTCTTTCTTTATTCATCTGTAGAACCCTTGCTTTCGCATATTCTTTGGAAAGCAGTCCCTGCATGGGTTCGGCTGGCGGAAAATAAGGATCTCCGTAATAAAAATCGCGATCGGCAAAGGTCATGTTCAGCACCTGTGACATCGTATGGATGTAGTTGGCGGAGTTATAGCCCATCGACTTAAGATCAAACTGTTCCAGCATGTTCAGGGACTGCAGCATCATAGGACCCTGTGTCCATTGCTGGAGTTTGTACACATCCACACCACGGTAGTTTACTTTCAGCGGTTCTTCTTCCAGTACTTTCCAGGTAGCCAGGTCTTTTTCGGTGATGAGTCCGCCCTGTTCCTGGCATCCTCGTACAAATTCTTTCGCAATATCTCCTTTGTAAAAACGATCGTACGCAGCATAGATAGCCTCTTTGCGCGATTTGCCTTTTTTCAGTGCGGCTTTCTCTGCTTCCACCATTTTGGCCAGCGTGTTGAAGAGATCCTGTTGTACAAAAATCTCTCCGGCTTCAGGAGCTTCGCGTTTTTGTCCGAGATGCGGCAGGAATACCGATTTCGAATAGGGCCACTCTTTTATACGCGCTTTATTGGCTTCTATGGAATTGGCAGTCTGTGCTTCGATCGGATAGCCAGAAGCCAGTTCCATGGCGGGTTTCAGGACCTGTTCCAGGCTCATCGTACCGTATTCAGCCAGGATATAGCAAAGTCCTCCGGGCGTACCAGGAGTGATTGCTGCCAGCGGTCCGTATTGCGGGGGATAAGCAAATCCCTTGCCTTTATAAAATTCTGGCGTGGCACCGGTAGGCGCTACACCCAATGCATTGATGACAATTACTTTTTTAGTTTTAGGATTGTAGATGATGGCCTGTGTTTCCCCTCCCCAGCTCAACACATCCCACATCGTACAGGTAGCTGCGAGCATGGCGCAGGAAGCATCCACGGCATTTCCGCCCTGGTTGAAAATAGTGGCTCCGGCGGTGGCCGCCAGTGGTTTACCGGTGATGGCCATCCAGTTCTTTCCATGCAATACAGGCTTTTGGGTGGATTGTCCACACACCGTAGCGGCCAGACAGATTCCGGCCAACAGGAAAATTGATCTCATACGAATTTGTTTTTTAAAAACCATTCAGGTATTGGCGCATTTCATCATGATAAGCAGCAGCAGCCTGGCGGGCCTGATCAGCAAAATCAGCTCCGGAGGAAGCATAGATAACGGCCCGACTTGCATTAACGAGGAGGCCGATGTCTTTGTTCATCGCTTTGGCGGATATCTCGGCCAGGCTGCCACCCTGTGCACCTACACCGGGTACGAGCAGAAAATGATCCGGAACTAGTTTACGGATATTCAGAAATTCATCGGCCTGCGTAGCCCCTACTACAAACATCAGGTTTTCCGGACTCCCCCAGCGGCTGACAGTCTCGAGAACCCGTTCGTATAATTTCTGACCGCCGCTGTCCTGTAATTCAAAATCAGCTGCGCCCTTGTTGGAGGTCAGTCCGAGTACTATGGTCCATTTATCCGGGTATTCCAGAAACGGCCGGATGCTGTCTTCCCCCATGTAGGGCGCCACGGTGATGGCATCGGCTTTCATCGTCGCAAAAAAAGCTTTGGCGTATTGGGCCGATGTGTTGCCGATATCTCCCCGCTTGGCATCGGCAATAATCAGATGTGTAGCAGGAATATGGGCTATCGTTCTCTCCATGATCTCCCAACCCCGGGCGCCCATCGCCTCATAAAATGCGGTATTGATCTTATAGCTTACGCAATGATCCATTGTTGCATCAATGATCTGGCGGTTGAATTCATAGATACTATCCGGATGATCTAGTAAGGATTCAGGGATTTTTTCCGGATCAGTATCCAGTCCAACGCAGAGATAGGTTCCTTTGGATTTTATCTGATGTATGAGTGCTTGTCGGTTCATAGTAATTTCTTTAATGCGGTTGCAAATTGCCAGATCTCTGTAAATGTATTGTAGAGAGGAACTGGCGCGAGGCGGATAACATTGGGTTCCCGCCAGTCGATAATGAACCCCTGTTGCATCAGGTCATCATAGATCTCCCGGCCCCGTTCCGGAAAATAGAGAGAGAGCTGGGCACCTCTTTCGTGTTCCGGTGTGAGGATCTGGAAAGCGGGTTTGAATTTCTGAAGGTCTGTGAGAAGCAGCCAGAGATAGTCCTGCATGCGTTGTTGTTTCTGCTGAAGCTGATCCCAGCCGGCTTCTTCAAAGATAGAGAGGGAAGTCTGCAGACAGGCATAGAGCAGGATGGAGGGCGTGGAGAGTTGCCAGCCTTCGGCAGTGGGAACCGGTTTGAAGCCTTTTTGCATCTGGAAGCGGGTGGCTTTCTCGTATCCGAACCAGCCGGCGAAGCGGTGGAGATCGGGATTCTGGTGGTGACGCTCGTGAATGAACACCGCTCCTACGGCCCCCGGTCCTGCATTGAGATACTTATAGGTACACCAGGCGGCGAAATCCACCTGCCATGCATGCAGATCGAGCGGAATGTTTCCTGCGGCGTGTGCCAGGTCATATCCAACAGGGATAGCATGCTTTCTGGCTTTGGCGGTGATCGCCTGCATATCCAGTACCTGTCCGGTGTAGTAATTTATTCCACCGAGAAATACAAGAGCGAGTTCATCCGCCTGTTGCTCAATGGTGTTCAGCATATCTTCTGCAGCGGCTTCTACGATTACTTCTTCCGGATCAAAGCCCAGATGCTTTACATGGGTTTCGAGCATGTACTGATCGCTGGGAAAGGCTTTTTTTTCACAGAGAATCTTTATTCTTTTTCCAGTGGGTCGGTAAAAGCTCACCAGTAAAAGATGAAGGTTCACCGTCAGTTGGTTCATGATGCTGATCTCAGCAGGTTTCGCTCCTACCAGTTGGGCCATTGGCCCCGCGAGCTGCTCATGCAACTCCAGCCAGGGATCGCTGCCCAGAAAAAAAGCCTCCACTCCATGAGCAGCCCACTGGTCGAGCACCCGTTGAATATGCAACGCTGTAGTACGCGGTTGCAAGCCTAATGAGTTACCAAGAAAATAGCATTGAGAGGCTTCTCCATGGGGCGGAATGATGAACCGGTCGCGAAAAGGAGCCAGAACATCCTCTGCATCCAGTTGTCGGGCATATGTGCTACTACTATCCATTCAGCTTATTATTGATCAGATGGAGCCGGTTCTGCCACCATCCACCGGGATGCTGGTTCCATTTACATA
>CANHUD010000175.1 GCA_947463665.1 Sphingobacteriales bacterium | reverse complement strand
CCGATGGAATGAAGGTGCAGGAAAGCGACTGATGATATTGCATGGATATGAGTCTTCCTGCAGAAAGTTTGATCATCACATAGCCCGTAGCATACATCTGGGTTACGAAGTACTGGCTTTTGATGCCCCCGCACATGGTGACAGTGAAGGTTATTCCGTTAATGCCACCCAGTATGCCGATATGATACGTGAAGCGGTAGTGCAGTTCGGAGCCGTAGACACGTTTATCTGCCATTCCTTCGGTGGCATCGCTCTCAGTCTTTTTTTAGAAAAATATCCGCATACCGAAGATACAAGAGTAGTTTTCATTGCTCCTGCCACCGAAACCACCACAGCCATTAACAGCTTTTTTACCCTTTTGGAACTTCATCCACGTATCCGCAAGGCACTGGACAACCACATATTCCATCTTTCCGGGCACTATCCGGAGCATTATTCCATCAGAAGGGCGCTGCAACACATCCGTGCCCGGATCCTTTGGATCCACGATGAAGAAGATCAGGTAACCCCTGTCAGAGATGTATTACCCATACAGGAAAAAGGATTTCCAAACATTGAATTTTTAATCACCAAAGGGCTTGGACATAACCGGATTTACAGAGACAATGAAGTGAAAAGAAAGATTTTCACGTTCATTTCAGGATGATTTCACCCCATTTTTTTGAGGGTATGTTTTTTTTGGTTTTACATCATTACCGTATTATTGCAGGAAGAAAATGCAGGTAATTTACGCAAAACATTGAAAGTCAACAATATACAGTTTAATTTTTCTCATCGCTCTCACTTTTTCTCCTTAACGAATTCAAATTATGGCCAAAAATTTACTGATAGTAGAGTCTCCAGCTAAAGCGAAAACGATCGAGAAAATCCTTGGTGAGGATTTTGAGGTCAAAAGCTGTTTTGGGCATATTCGGGATCTGGAGAAAGATGAGATGGGTATTGATGTCAAGAATAATTTCAGGCCCAGGTATATAGTTCCGGAAGACAAAGAAAAAGTGGTAAAGGAGTTGCGACAGGTGGCACGAAAGTCGGATGAAGTGTGGCTGGCAACGGATGAGGACCGGGAAGGAGAAGCGATCAGCTGGCATCTTTGCGAAGTCCTGGGACTGGATCCTGTGAGTACTAAAAGAATCGTCTTTCATGAAATCACCAAACCGGCCATTCAGAAAGCGGTCAAGACGCCCAGAACGCTTGATCTTAATCTGGTAAATGCACAACAGGCCCGTAGGATTCTGGACCGGATTGTGGGATTTGAATTATCGCCGGTTCTCTGGCGAAAGATGAGCATGAAAAACAATCTCAGTGCAGGGAGAGTTCAGAGTGTGGCGGTTCGGATCATTGCAGAACGTGAACGCGAGATAAATGCTTTTACTCCAGTCAGTTCCTTTAAAATTGATGCGGTATTCACCGCACTGGACCTTGGAGGGAAAAGCACAACCTTCAAGGCTGAAGGTGGAAAATATGCAGAAGAAAAAGATGCGCTTTCGTTTTTAAATAGTTGTCTGGGCGCCTCTTACAGTGTTGCAGATATCCAGGTAAAACCGGCAAAGCGCACACCTGCGGCTCCATTTACAACCTCCACCCTTCAGCAGGAAGCAGGACGTAAACTTGGATACAGTGTAAGCCGCACTATGCTGCTGGCACAGAAGCTTTATGAAGCGGGTCATATCACGTATATGAGAACGGACAGTGTCAATCTGAGTGATACAGCAGTACAAGATATTACCGGCCAGATTTCCAGAGATTACGGGGATCGTTACAGCCAGCCGAGACGTTTCCGGAATAAAAATGAGTCTGCCCAGGAAGCACACGAAGCCATTCGTCCAACCTATATGGAGCGCCGCCAGATTGATATCGCCGATGGCCAGCGACTCTATGAACTAATCTGGAAGCGGACCATGGCTTCTCAGATGGCAGATGCTGAACTGGAAAAAACAACAGCTAAAATACGCATCAGTACCAATAAGGAACTTTTATCGGCACAGGGAGAAGTTTTGAAATTCGATGGGTTTCTGAAAGTATATATGGAAGGAAGGGACGAAGAGGAGGAAGATGAGCAGCAGGAGGGCATGCTTCCGCCTTTGTCGATTGGCCAGGACCTTCCTCTGAAAGAAATGAAGGCAACCGAAAGGTATACAAGGCCGGCACCCAGGTACACCGAGGCTTCTCTGGTTAAAAAGCTGGAAGAACTGGGTATAGGGCGACCCTCTACGTATGCCCCAACAATCTCTACTATTCTTAAAAGAGGGTATGTGGAAAAACGAGACAAAGAGGGAGTGGTAAGGAATTACAGGATTTTAAAATTATCAAAAGATAAGATCTCAACATCCACGGAAACTGAAAATACCGGTGCAGAAAAATCCAAATTGTTTCCAACTGATCTGGGGCTGGTGGTTACAGACTTTCTGATCCAGCATTTTGATGATGTCATGGACTACGGATTCACGGCGAGGATAGAAAATGAGTTTGATGAGATTGCCAGCGGGAAATTGGAATGGAACAACATGGTAGGCGCCTTTTACAGACCATTTAAGGAAGACGTGGACAATACGATGCAAACCGCTGAGCGTATCAGGGGTGAGCGGGAGTTGGGGATAGACCCTGATTCCGGGAAAAAGGTAATTGCCCGGATGGGACGTTTCGGTCCGATGGTACAGATCGGAGATGTTTCAGATGAGGAAAAACCCAGATTTGCAAAGCTAAAACCAGATCAAAGTATTGAGACCATTGGTTTTCAGGAAGCCATGGAGCTGTTCCGTTTACCCAGGCAGCTGGGTGATTTTGAAGATTCTCCCGTAACTGTTAATATTGGTCGCTTCGGACCGTATATTTCACATAACAAACAGTTCTACTCCCTACCTAAAGAACTGGATCCTTACGCAATAACGCTGGAGGAGGCCACTCCCATCATACAGGAAAAACGTCTGGCAAAAGAAGAAAGAACGATAAAAATATTCGAAAAAGAAAAAATTCAGGTCTTAAAAGGGCCATATGGTCCATACTTAAAAAGGGGACTTCGGAATTTCCCCATACCGAAAGATCAACAGGAAAAGGCAGCGGAACTCTCCATTGAAGAGGTCAAGAAAATGATTGAGGATGCTATCGCTAATCCACCTAAAAAATCTGCGCGGAAGAAAAAAGCAACCAAGTAAGGAGATTTTTCACCAGATTGTGGAAAAATAAGCAACCGGCAAATGGTTGATTCCGTTTATTTGTACATTAATTTCATAGCGGGAGACCGGGCTTAACCTTAACCGGTTTGCGTTTGCAGTATGGAATACAGCAATGAAATTTCTGCACTTTTCCAGTTGATGGATGATCCGGATGAAGACATCTACGGTACGGTACAGAACCGACTACTGAGTTTTGGGAAAGATATCATACCCAATCTGGAATTATTTTCAGAGACGATGCCCTCCCCCATTGTGCAGGAACGAATCAGTATTTTGCTGAAACGCTTGTATTTTGACGGTTTTTTGAACGACTGGCAAAAATGGTTAACTGATCCCTCACCTGATTTACTGGATGGCGCCCTTATTCTATCCCGTTTCATAGAACCAGATCTGAACACCGAGGCCTGTACCTATCAGGTTGAAAAAATACGCAGAAGCATTTGGCTGGAACTGAATAGTTATCTAACGGCCATGGAGCAGATCAATATTGTGAACAAGATACTCTTTCTGCATTATCAATGGGAAGCAGGACGAACTGTGTATGCCAGAACAGAAGAATTCTCGATCGGGCGAGTCCTTCCATCCAGAAAAGGTAACGCCATCAGTAATGGTATTCTGTATCAATATCTGTGTCAGATGCTGGATATTCCGGTATGGATCATACCGTTACCCGGGCAAGTTGTACTTGCCTATCTGGATCAGTCCACCCTCAGTCTGCAGACAGGTGCAGCGTCAGACAACGCTGTTATGTTTTTTATTGATCCGGTAACAGGACATATGTATAGTCGCTCCGATATTGAACAATATCTGAAAAGAATAAACACTCCCTTATCCGCAGAGTTTACACGCCCAGCCTCAAGTAAAGAAATCATGATGCTGATGATCGATGAGCTGATCAGGAGTTATGAAAACAGAGATATAACTGACAAGGTGATGGATCTTCATCGACTAAAGAATATACTTCTCTCCTGAATCATCCCCATTTTGCCTGTTAGACAGCCGGCTATGTTAATCATTGAACCCTGGATTGGCGAAAAGATTAAGCAATAATTCCTCTACCCTTTCCTATCTTTACGGGTACGTACAAGATTTTCCTGATTTTAGCATCTCATTCAGGGTATTATTGACCAATCATCATTCATCAGCTTCATGAGAAAACCAATTGTTTTCCTTTCCCTTTTCATCCTACTTTTTTCCTGTTCATCAGACAAAAAGGAAACAAAGCCAACTACGACCGGATCCCGGGAGTCCAGCATTCTGGATGTTGAGGGCCAGATCATCAGAACCAGTTCCATAAATGAAATAATTGAAGTGAGTGGCACCATTCTGGCCAGTGAAGCCACTGAAATTCGCCCGGAAATTTCTGGCAGGATTGTACAGCTTAATATCCGTGAAGGTGCGGATGTGGCCACCAACAGTCTGCTTGCAAAACTTTACGATGGAGATCTGCAGGCACAACTGAAGAAACTACTGGTTCAACTGCAGATTGCAGAGAAAACAGAAGAACGGCAGCGGGAGTTGCTCAAAATAGGAGGTGTAGCCCAGCAGGATTATGATCTGTCGGTCTTACAGGTGAGCAATATTAAAGCAGATATAGAACTTACAAGAGTGTCTATTTCCAAAACAGAAATCAGAGCCCCTTATAACGGGCGACTTGGCCTGCGGAACATCAGTATTGGAGCGTATGTATCACCCACTACCCTGCTGACCACAATTAGCCAGGTCCGCCAAAAAAAGCTGGAGTTCAGTGTTCCGGAAAAATATAGTTCCCAGATCCGTTCCGGACTCCCACTGGAAGTGCGGATGGATGAAACGGGCAAAGAGTTCCAGGCAACTGTTCTGGCCAGAGAAAGCAGTGTTGATCAGGCTACCCGCAATCTCAGGGTGCGGGCATTGATCAAAGAAGATGATCCGTTACTTGTTCCGGGTAGCTTCACAAGGGTACGCCTCATCCTGGGTCGAAACGATCAGGCCATCATGATCCCGAGCAATGCCGTAATACCGCAGGCCAGAAATAAGCAGGTAGCTGTTTACCGCTCTGGGCAAGCCAGCATGGAACAAATAACCACCGGGATTCGAGATTCCAGCATGGTACAGGTTGTATCGGGATTAATCCCGGGTGATACCCTGATCACAACCGGGTTACTGTTCGTAAAGCCAGGTTCGAAAATACGGTTTACGAAACTCAACAACTGATCTGAAATTTATTTCTGATGAATCTATCTGAACTCAGTTTACGAAGGCCGGTATTAGCCAT
>CANHUD010000174.1 GCA_947463665.1 Sphingobacteriales bacterium | reverse complement strand
GTGGCCATGAAGATCACCCAATGGTTCAGGACCTTCGGGCATTCCGCGATAACTGGCTGATCCGCCAGCACTGGGGGCCATCCTTTATCAACTGGTATTACGATAAAGGGCCGGCAATTGCAGCGCACGTAGAAAAATCTGCGACGCTAAAAAATGCCAGCCGATGGCTGTTCATCAAACCCTTACATAAACTTGTCACACTGCTCCGATTGCACCGATTCCAACCCTAATATTGCCCCCATGCATCACCTCCTGCTAAGCCTGTTCCTTTTCATTTGCCTGCCAGCAATGGCTCAGGATCGCTATATCTACAAAGGCGATGATCCCAATGGTATCCGAAAAAGTTATATGGGGAGGCAGATCGCTCAGGTGATGAGCCACTGGGGCATTGACTGGCTGGAACGTCCGGAAAGAGACTTCGAAGAAAACACGACACAGCTGATCAGGAACCTGGATATCAAATCCGGTATGACCGTTGCCGATATAGGAGCAGGCAGTGGCTATCACAGCCGGTTACTATCTAAAAAGGTGAGTAACAGCCGCGTGTATGCTGTAGATGTGGCTCCTGAAATGATCGAATTTCTGGAAAACAGAATCCAAAAAGAAAAGATCAGCAACATCACCCCCATCCTGGGAACCGAAAAATCCGTCAACCTACCGGCCGCCAGTACAGACCTCATGCTGCTGGTAGATGTCTATCACGAATTTTCTTTCCCTTATGAAATGGCACGATCCATGCACACGGCACTGAAGCCCAACGGAAAACTGGTACTGGTGGAATTCAGAAAAGAAGACGATAGCGTACCCATCAAAATGATTCATAAAATGAGCGAGGAACAGGCCGTAAAGGAAATGAAGGCTGCCGGATTCAAACTGGAAAAAAATATTTCCAACCTACCCTGGCAACACTGTATGATCTTCATCAAAGACTAATCCCTCATGACGCCTCAGGAATTTCAAACATCATGGCTTCAGCATTTCCCCGAAGCCAGTCCTGTTTCCCATACCTTTCGCCTCGTCTACCCACACCGATGGGTCAGGATCCACAGCCTGCCCGATGCCCAGCGATATCCGCATAATCAAAAAGATTGGGACATTCTCTTCCACCGGCAACAAACCGCACTTACTCATCTTTTTGGTGATCAGTCACCTATATGTTTAGTAACCGGCCATTACCGATATGATGGAATAACACGCGAATGGACGGATGATGCAACACGCATCTTTTCTACTTTTTCTTTTCAGACATTGCCAGCTATCGATTTACATTCGATCAATCGAGACCAGTATGATCCTTCAGACCAGTTCATACCTGCATACACATCTGTTAACTGGCCCAATGTAATCTCTAAAGACTTGCTGGAAGCCATCGCTACCGATCAGGCATGGGCCTTCTTCCTGTCCTTCGATCTAGCCACTATCGCAGCACCCTACGATGGAGGAATGGACATCATCTTGCCAGATACCGCATCCCGGGATACTTTCCGACAAACCTTTTCTGAGTGGCTTTCTCCCTATGAAGAAGGGCTGTAAACCAACCACCTGAACAGCAACGCCTACCCTCAAAAGCTCACCTTTTTTGCCGTACTTTCACGTTATGCAAGCTTCTTTTCTCCGATCGGTCCGTAAACTCCATCGCAATACCGGCATCCTGCTGTTTGCATTTTTCTTCATCATTGCCCTAACCGGACTGCTGCTGGGCTGGAAAAAAAACAGCTTCGGACTGATTTTGCCCGCCACCTCAACCGGTACCTCCACCCAACTCAGCGAATGGAAATCATTGGAAGAGTTGAACGCTATTGCCGACAGCACCCTGCTGGCAATGGTCGGGAACAACATCTCAACCCGGCTGGACAGGATCGACGCACGAAAAGATAAAGGCATTGTAAAGTTCGTGTACATCCAGGATTACTGGGAAGTTCAACTGGACGGAGCTACCGGAAAACCCATGCAAATCAACCAGCGTAGATCGGATCTTATAGAAGACCTGCACGATGGATCCTTCTTCGATCTTTACTTCCAAACCAAGGGCGAGCCCATCAAACTGATCTATACACTAATCATGAGCACAGCCCTCATCATTTTTACCATCACCGGCTTCTGGCTCTGGTACGGACCGAAACAGATCCGAAGAAAAAAGGCGGAAAAGTCTACCCGTTCTTCCGGATAGAAGTGGTATAGATCACCTTGCCTTCATGATTAATGAACTGCACCCAGCACTCTTCCCGGTTAACGGAACAGGTGATGAAACCAGCCTGAGATGCTACAAAGCGGGTCAGTGGATTGCCGGTTGAAGGTGTTACCTGACAACCGGCACCGGAAATAATATGCTGCAACCGTGGTGTCAGCACATCGTGCTCCAGAATATGCTCATGCCCGGCAATGTACAGATCAGCGCCCGCGGATTCCAGCGTGGGCTGAAGCGCTGCCGCCACATCGTTTTGGCGCCCTTTCCGAGGACCGGACGTGTACAACGGATGATGACCGAATACGATCTTCCACGGCGCATCAGACGTACGCAAGGTGCTATCCAGCCACTTCCGCTGCCGGGCCGTATCCTGGGAACGTATGTTGTTCCGAAACAGGTCATCCCTGCTTCCATGATACCCTTTTTCAAATGGAGAGGTATCCAGAAACACGAGCAACACCTTTGCCCCATCTCCTGTATACTCCACCCTGCTGTGATAACGCGACGGCATGTTCCACCGCCGGCCGATCCGGCTGTAATCGATCTGCGCCTGGGGATCTCCTCCATAATCATGATTGCCCAACACCGGATACCAACGAACCTGCAACACATGCGCCGTATACACATCCTCAAAGCTGCTTTTCCATAAAGGATCCTGTACGCTGATCACCCCTTCCGGATAAAAATTATCCCCCGTGGAAACAATGAAATCAGTTCCCATGGTACGGGCTGCCTTTGCCATGATCCCGGCTACATCCTTCTGATAATACTCCCCATTCCGGCCCCAGTCACCCACCACCATGAACTCCAGCGCCGCTTTCTTTTTTTGCAGGCCGGCTAATTCCGGATAATCCTTATGGGGAGAATGCTGTGCCTGGGAAACAGCACTTATCAGTACTAAGAAGGAAAAAATAAAACGTTTCATATTTGCAGAAAAGTAAATGAAGAATTGATTCGTACTTGAAGGTACGATGTAACCCAAATTAAATGGGAAGGAGCATGGACCCTGTCAGGATGATAGACGCCTATTTTATCGCAAATCGGAATCCCATATACGTCTCTCTACCCCTGGTGGGTCCCCACGCAAACTGGGTATCAAAATATTTCCCGAACGGATCCTGCCAACTGATGATGGGCCTCACCTGCCGGAAGTTAAACAGGTTCTCAACACCTACATACACCTCCCATTTTTTTATGTTGTACGTGTATTGCAGATTAGTTATCAGAAATGATCTGGAAAATTCCGGCATTTGATAAACAACCGGATTATTTCGGGTATCAGGGAGCCGCTGTTTTCCATACCAATGCATATTCATATCTACATGCCACCGCTTGCTGATCGGCATATAAGAAGCAGAAAAATGTAGCCTGTCCTTTGTATTGAACGGAAGCACCCGCTTCGTTTCATTCTTAACCTGGTACACATCTAAATAAACGTATCCCAATTTAGCAGCAAACCGGTTAAAGAACGTTCCACTCACCTCTGCCTGAAAACCATTCGAGACAGACTTACCCAAAAAGTTTCGGATAATCGCTTTACCCGGATCTGCATCAACATCCGGAAAAATCTGATTCTGAAAGTTCGTCCGGTAAAAATCCATCGAAACATAGCCCTCCACCTGTTTGCCTTTAAACTTCCGGGTCATATTGAACCCCATGTTTATCGCCTTTTCCGGCTGTAAGGGCTCAGTAAAAAGGATGTCCCTGGAACTTACCATCAGTCCAATATTTTCACTGAAAATATTAGCCGTCCTCCATCCCCTTCCTATTGAAGCCCTTAGGTCAAGATTTTTACTGGTTTTATAGCGAATCAACATTCTGGGCGTGGCCACCCAGCCGAATTGGTTGTGATGGTCCACTCGAATTCCATTGATCCAGGTTAACTTTCCGGAATAAAGATTCAACGTGTTTTCAGCAAAGACCCCCGGTATGCGCTCCACTCTGTTATACCGGCCTGCATAGGTCCGGTTCAATGTGTTGCTCCTGAACAATATATTTTCGGTCAAATTTAAATACCGATTGCTGACTCCGGTCTTTAATACGCTGCTATTCTTATAACTATACTCGTATTGGAAATTAACATATCCATTCAGCTGTTGAGCCTTGTAATGAGTGACCCCAAAATAGGATAACTGCGATTGATAAAAAGACGATGCATAAAAGGCAAAACGATGCTCATTGTTGATCTTATAAGCCGTCTTAAACCAGGCCTCAGGCTGGTTGATCCTTACCGCCTGACCATAAGCATCTGTTGTACCTTTGTCTTTTTCATAATCAAAGAATGTTTGTCCACCAATCCTGTTCTCTGATAAATAACGTACCGCAAATTGTGTGCTCCAGCCCCACTGCGACTCATCCCCTTTCTTCCATCGGGTAGATAACATATACCGCTTCAATAACGGTAAGTCTAAAAAACTATCTGCATCACGGTCTATCCTTCCCGACGGTTGTACCATATGAAAGGCCGATACATTACTCCACTTTTTCTTCCTGAACCCATATTGTACATTAACATGCTTTTCTCCAAAATTATTAATGTACCCATTGAGGAACAGTTTGTCGGTATTGCCGGGATCTTTGGTCAGCACATTGATTTGTCCACTGATGCTTTCATAACCCTGCAATACAGAATTGGCCCCTTTCGCGATCCAGATGTTATCTACCAAAGGCCCGGGAATACTGCTGATTCCATATGTGTACGTGAGCCCCTGTATCATGGGAAATCCATCAACCAGGATCTGGTTGTAGATGCCGGAAAGACCCAGAATCCTCAATTCCTTTGAATTCGTAACAATATTGGTTGTTTGGGGCTGAACGGTCGACTGTGTTTCGAAGCAGCCGGCCAGATCGCAACAGGCTGCTTTTTTCAACTCAAGATTGGTAATGACCTCGGTCTTGATCGGCGAGTTGGCAATGTAAGAGGGTCGCCTCGACGCTTGTACCGTTACCATATCCAAATCATACTGCTCTTTCAACGAAACCGTTACAAAAGAAGTATCGGTTACGGCCAGGGTATCGGTTGCATACCCAGTATGGCTGACAAGCAAAACATACGGGCTGGTCTTTGAGAAGCGTATCGAAAAAGCGCCCTGATCATCTGTAATCACCCCTTTTCTACTATTCTGCCAATAAATCGTTGCACCCGGAAGGGGTATCCCGGTCTGGCTAACAACCCTTCCCTGCACCCATTGTCCAAAAGATGATGAAGGCGCTGATAAGATCAACAGCAACAGGAGTATATGCTT
>CANHUD010000173.1 GCA_947463665.1 Sphingobacteriales bacterium | reverse complement strand
CTCAAAAATCCATTGGCACGTTCGCAGATGCCTGTTGCCACCAGTATATATCTAATAGCATGACCACGCATGAAAGCCCAGTCCCCCACATTCTTCTTATAATACTCCATAGCCACAAACGCCTCCACGGAATCCGGCGTCATATTGCCCTGCCCTATCGGAAATGCTATGGCATTTCCGATTATTTGCCTATATCCCGGACTACCCAGCAGATGTCTGATCACTAAGCGAAATACCTCCAACGGAAGAATGTTTTTATTCCCCAAAACGCGCTCAACAGAAAGTGCAGGTTCCCCATTGTGCTGTATTAGCTGAATTCTGAACCCATTTCCTTTAACCTGAGGGATCAGTGCTTCCGGATCTCTCGCCTGTAAATAATTCACAAAATAATTGAACAGGATATCCTCCATCGTATTACATCTTTATTAAGAAAGACGCAAACTAAAGCAGGTATAGCCCATTGGCCGGTTCATCAATTGAAATAAAGGTGAAAAACTAGGCGAATCACCTATTCTCACCCCCTCAACTCGACTTTCAGAACATCCTGAAGCTGCACTCCGTAATAATTGAAATCATTCGGACTGGGATTTTCTACTTCGATGATATCAATGGTGCAGTCTTTGATCGGAATGGGTTCGAATACCAGACTAAATACCCGCCAGTCTTTCTGCGATTCAAAATCCAGCTGGCTGGGTGCCACCGGAATCTGAATAGCCTGTTTGAGCGGATAGCGTTTAGGGCTCCCCTTCACCTGTACAAATGTATCCGGGGCTATTCGTATCCATCCACCATAATGGTACAGATTGAACGCGGCGTATCCGAAGTCGATACGTGTTTCCGTTTTGCTTAAAAGGATGCGGAGAATCACCGGATTCTTTTTATGCTGTTCTCCCACGATAGGCTCTACTACATATTTTTTGTTGGCTGTATTCATCGGCGAAGTTTTATAATTTGATCACGAAACCAGAGCGGCTCCAGAATACTGACCTGATTACCATGAGAAAGAATAAACCGGGCCAGTTCCATGGATGGAATCAGTTGCAGCGTGATGGTGGATTTACCACTTGAACGTTTCATCATTTGCTGGCTTTCATGTATTGGATATGCCTGAAAATACTGTGTGATCAGCTCATCGGCCCCTATAACAACCTTTTCTACTTCAGGTGTTCGGAGGGGATAAACACCATAGATATTTTGGAGATAATCTTTCTTGATGGCATCGCCTACTGGTACAAATGCTTTTTTAACTAGATAAGGAAACGAAATGCGGTCAAAACCAAATGCCCGTGCCGCCTCGTGTTTTTCTGAATACCCGATCACATACCAGCGATTGTCAAATTCTTTAATCAAAAACGGATGCAGGATCACGTGTTTAAACTGACGCGACTGGTAGGAGAAATGGATGAATGAAACAGGAATATGTTCTTTACAGGCGGCATAGAGGAGATCAAAATACTCGTATCCTCTTGAACGAGGAGGTATCATCGTTTGCAGAATAGGCAGCTGCTCCGCATGTGAAGATTCCAGAGAGGCCGAAAGTATTTTCTCTACCACATGAGAGAACTTATCGGAAATTCTGGAACCTCCTATGGCCCGGATCACCTCCACTGCTTCATTCAACGCATCCCGCTCTTCAGGCTGGAGCGTGACGCCTGAAAGCGTATAATCCGGATCGGTATATTCATACCCCTGGTGAACACGGTTAAACTGGATCGGAGCGTCAAATCCCTCCGGAAACGGCCGCTTCATTAAGGAAATGTCTTTCTGAATCGTTTCCCGGGATGGCACATAATCCAGCTTCTGTGCACATGCCTCGATGATATCATCCATCGTTGGATAGCGGCGCATGGAGTTACGCAGCAAACCATCAATGACCTTGTAACGCCCAAGCGCAGATTTATTGAGTCCCATCCGAACTTTTTACCAAAAAAGATACACTTTTTTTTCAAACCGTATCTATTATACGGTTTGAGGGTGGACATTCGAAAAAAATTTAAGATGGATACAAACATAAAAAAGCATCAGGAAGAAAGCATTCGGGAGAAGCAAAACAGAGCAGTAAAACTGTACAATCCCAGTCAGCCGGATATTAGCAAGAAACTTCGCATCAGCAGTATAGAACTGACCGATGGATACACCCGTATTGATTTTAGCTACCGTTCGCCGGATCATTATATGAACGGAGGCTGGATTTCTATGGATGCTGGCTGCTACATCCAACCGGTAGGAACAGAAGAAAGATATGGCATGATAGAAGCCATCGGCATACCCATAGCACCCAAGAAGCATTATTTCAGCCGATCGGGTGAATTTTTCACCTATACGCTGGTCTTCCCTGGACTACCCAAATCGGTTACCAAAATAAACATCATCGAAAAAGAAGCACCAGGAAATTTCTTCAATTTCTACAATCTGGATTATTCCAGATGGATGAACATTCCACATCCGATGGATGTACCGGTGGGGAAAAACTAGAATTGGTGATTGGTGATTAGTGATTGGTGATTAGTAATTGGAGGTTAGTCGGAAATCGAAGGAAAATGGTTCCACCCTCTTTATCTGTATGAACTTCATATCCGGATGGAGTACATTAATCACATAGTTATGCTCCTCCGGAATAATAGCTGACGGAACCTTCAGAACGGCTGATTGGGATGCACTAAGCCAGGCGTCACCTATGGCCTGGCAAGAAGCATATTGAGTATACTCCTGCCAATTGGTTGGGAGATCAGCTGTTGAAAGCGTAGCTATAGAAACTTCTTTGGGTATATCTATAGTAGTAACCCGATATAGTTCATCCGGTCCAATACTCCTTCTGTGAACCAGATTTTCCAGGCATGCCAAAGCCCTGGATTCTGCAGTGTACAGCATGAATTTCCCTTTGGAATTCCAACGGGCCGGCATTCCGGATGGCGTCAACATACCCGCCCATTTGAGATGTGTGATTCGATATACGATCATGCAAACGCACCGTATTCTATTCTGTACAACTCTTCCAGGACCAATTGGATGCCTCCTGTAGTATAAAGCAACTCAAAGGGGACCAGTCCCCCCAGCATTGGATGCGAAAGTTTTAGCCAGCTGTTAAACTCTTTAATACTCCCAAAAATCTCTTCCCCTTTTTTATACAATACCAGTAACTGCAACAACTGCTCACTTTCCGGCCTGTTCAGCTTTTTTTTAAGCGACCGGTAATTTTCGATTGTCTTGGTAGTAATATGTATCAGAGCCGCTAATTCCTGTCTGCTTAGAAGCGTTAAGACAGTCATCTGATCAAATACAGAAACCGACAAACCACTGCTGGCTTTTAATACCATGGCAACGGGATTGGACAGTTCCTGCTCAAACCGGTGAAAAAGAGCATGTTTTATTTTTCCAGATGCTGTCATATTTGATAGGCCTCTGACAAAATTAAGAAATTTTTCTACTTTGTATGCGAAAATTTTCTACCTACATTGACTGGAACGTGTACTGACCGCTACCCACCTCATATTGCCAATATCCATCTACGATACGCAGACCCGAAATCGATTTTCCATCCATTTTCAAGGAGCGATTCTTTAGAACCGGAACATATACGGTAGCACGGGCTCCAACCGGTACAATGATCTGCATATCAAAAGCCCCGGCCTGCTGTTTCCAGCTGATCCCCGCCTGTCCATAACCCGTCTGGTTAGAGTAACGTAAAAAAGAGACCTGTTCCACAGGTTGCGGACGGAAAACGATGTGTTTGTAGCCGGGTTGTGCGGAATCCAGTTGCATCCCTGCCAGCTTACGATACAACCAAACAATCCCTCCTCCAAACATGGGATGATTTCTCGAGTTCCCTCCATCCCACTGCTCCCACGTGGTGGTGGCCCCCTGAGCAATCCACCAGCCATAACCGGGCTGCGTTCTTTTGGTCATGGCCCTGTATGCCCAATCGTGCATACCATTCTCGGATAGTACTTCAAAGAAGAACTGGGTACCAAAAATTCCGGTATCCAGATGACCATCGCTGGCTAATATATCTGCCTTCAGTGCTTCAACTACCCGATGATAAATTGCTGTTGGAAGGCCCATCCGCAAAGCAAAAATATTCCCCCCTGCCCTTCCAAATGAACCTTTTTCAGCATCAAAAAATCGTTTAATGAACGCCTCCTTTGTTTTTTCAGCCATACGGCCATAGAGTACTGCCTCCTCCGCTTTTCCCAAAACCTCTGCAGCTTTTGCGGTATAATCCGCGCATCGCCATAGAAAAAACGTATGAACCATATTGTCTGGCGGTAAAGGTCCTGGAGCTACCCAATCTCCCAAATTAAACCAGGGCAATACCTTGCCATCCTTACCGGTACGCTGGGAATGCATGATACCATCCGCCCCTACCCAGTTCTGCATATAGCGGACATACTCCTTCATACCGCTATAATTGTCTTCCAGCATATCCTTCGCACCATATTGCCGGTAAAACTCCCAGGGCATGATGCACATGGCAGCTCCCCATCCTACGCCTCCGCCACAACCAGGCTGCCAGGGGGCACCATTTGGCACATATCCCGTTGTACGGTTTTGTGCACCCTGAATATCCTGTATCCACTTATGATAAAAATTCCGTGCATCATAATTATGCATGACCGTCACACAGGCAACCTGTCCGTCGCCGGTGTACGGAGATCTTTCCCTATGCGGACAATCACTGGCTACGCCACCATGCATATTATCAGTCTGGCTTCTTTTCCAGATGCGGTGAAGGGTGTTCAACAGGGTGTCAGACGTTTCAAACTTTGCGGTTTCCTTTACATAGGTATGAACCACTTCTGCTGTCACCTGTTCCGGAACCAGCATACCCGGGTAATTTTCAATTTCGACCCCATTAAATACAAACCAGTTGAATCTGGCAGCATAGGAAGTGGGACGATTTCCACCGAACGTATAGTAATTATCACCAGAATAGGTAGTACCCAGATAATGAATACGCAGCTGATGACCTGCCGGACCCGTTATATTTTTCAGCCTGACCCAACCGGATACTTCTACCCCGAAATCCACCCGGTATCGTCCGTTGGGAAGTTTTTCAAAACGAACCGGCTTATGCGTCTCCATCACTTTATCGGCATGTGCCGTATGCGCTGCCAGCCTGCCTTCCGGTGGTTTACGAAGAATCGCCTGCTGCCATCCGTTATCTGCACAATCTGCCTCGTTCCAACCCGGCAGCTCGAAACGGGCATCATAGTGCTCACCATAATAGACCATATCCATCCGGATAGGCCCCTTTGCTACTTTCCAGCTTTCATCAGAACCAATAACATCTTCTGTGCCATCCGAATAGGTTATATGCAACTGAGCGAGTAACCGGGGTGTACCATAACCCAGCGCCCATCCGTTAGCCGGATTGAAGAAACCGTTTCCGAGAATCATTCCTATTGCATTCTTTCCGGTTTGCAACTGACCGGTTACATCATATGCGAGGTACATAACCTTGT
>CANHUD010000172.1 GCA_947463665.1 Sphingobacteriales bacterium | reverse complement strand
AATCTGGAAAAGGGAAGAGGAAAGATGAGCGATATTGATCTGTTGTGGGATATCCAGCGGAAGATTGAGGGCAATACGATTTGTCCGCTCGGTGATGCGGCTGCGTGGCCGGTAGCGGCAGCCATCCGGCATTTCCGCGATGAGTTTGAATGGCATGTGACGCATCCGGAGGAGGCGCAACAGCGTAATTTTGGTCTGGCACATTATGCGGATCCGATTTACGTGCCGGCGTGAAGAAGTGGTATCTGATTCCAAGATCCGGATGGGATCTTTTGAAAGTTCTTTTCGTTAATGGTTGGCATCAAAGAACTCTTATCGGAGCAATTTGATCTTATTAAAATTGATGTGGAAGGTGCAGAGTGGGATATATTAAATTCGGTGATATCGGATCCGGATTTAATAAAAAAATCAAGGTATTGGATGGTAGAATTCCATTCAAGTGAAGAACATGGGGCAGAGCTGAAGGATATACTGAAAGTTTTCGCCCTGTCTGGATATCATAACCTGCAAAAGGGAGACGTCATGCATTTTTACCATGCATGACGGGAACGGATGCAAATGAATAATTTATGGCTGAAGAAACAAAAATGTTTAAGGTAACGATCGACAACATCACCATTGATGTTGAGCCCGGTACCACGATCTTACAGGCTGCGCGTCGGATCGGAGGGGAGGTAGCGCCTCCTGCCATGTGTTATTACACCAAACTGAAGGGCAGCGGTGGTAAATGCCGTACCTGTCTGGTGGAAGTGAGTAAAGGTTCAGGGGCTGATCCCCGCCCTATGCCCAAGCTGGTGGCCAGTTGCCGCACAACAGTTATGGATGGCATGGAAGTGAAGAATATTACCAGTGAACGGGTAATAGATGCAAGGAAAGGAGTGGTGGAATTTCTGTTGCTGAATCATCCGCTGGACTGTCCGGTTTGCGACCAGGCCGGTGAATGTCATTTGCAGGATCTGGGGTATAGTCATGGTGCAGAAGGGACTCGTTACGAGTTCAAGCGGCGTACCTTTAGCAAGTACGATCTGGGTCCGTATATTCAGTTGCACATGACCCGTTGCATCCTTTGTTATCGTTGTGTGTTTACAGCGGATCAGGTGACGGACAAGCGCGTGCATGGTGTTTTGGATAGAGGAGATCATGCAGAGATCGCCACGCATATTGAAAAGGCGCTGGACAATGATTTCATCGGGAATGTGATCGATGTTTGTCCGGTTGGTGCTCTGACCGATAAAACCTTCCGGTTCAAAAACCGGGTATGGTTTACCAAGCCGGTGGAGGCGCATCGGGATTGTTCCAAATGTTGCGGAAAGGTTACGTTGTGGCAAAGAGGCGATGAGGTGCTCCGTGTAACGGCGAGGAAGGATGAGTGGGGAGAGGTGAACGAATGGATCTGCAATGAGTGCAGGTTTGAGAAGAAGAAAACAAGCGACTGGGTGATTGAAGGCCCGACTAAGGTTAGCAGGCATTCGGTGATCTCTCAGGGACATTATGTGGATACGGTAAAGCCGAAGGAAACTATTAAAGAAGTGATGGGCGGACGCGATCCCAAATTGTTATTCGATATTCATACTGTAAGTGAGGTGAACCGTCCGGAGATCGATCTAAGTGAGATCAACGGACCGGCCACATCGGATGTGTTCAATGCAAAAGCCCTTAAATCTACTCAATCATGATTCTGGCATTTGATACGTTGTTGTTTCTGGAGAAATTTATCCTGATTGTGGTGGTGATCCTGGCTGCATTGGGTATTGCTTTGTATACCACGTTTGCAGAGCGTAAGGTTGCGGGTATTATTCAGGACAGAAGAGGTCCCAACAGGGCAGGACCTTTTGGTTTGTTACAGCCACTGGCAGACGGGATCAAGATGATCATGAAGGAAGAAATCATTCCGCTGACTTCTAATAAATGGTTGTTCATTTTAGGACCCAATCTCGCGATGATCACCGCGATGATGACCAGTGCGGTGATTCCCTGGGGCAATAAAGTAGAGTTGTTTGGACGGGTTATTGATCTGCAGATCGCTGACATCAACATCGGTGTTTTGTACATATTCGGTGTGGTTAGTATGGGTGTGTATGGGATCATGATCGGAGGCTGGGCATCGAACAATAAGTTTTCGCTGCTGGCAGCCATACGGGGCGCATCTCAGATCATTTCGTATGAGCTGGCGATGGGACTGAGTTTGATTGCGCTGTTGATGTATACAGGTTCACTTAGTATGAAGACCATTGTGGAGCAACAGATGAGCACAGGGGTATGGAATTTCTTTGTGCAGCCACTAGGATTTTTATTGTTTATTGTGTGTGCGTTTGCGGAGTGTAATCGTACGCCCTTTGACTTACCGGAGGCGGAGAATGAACTGAACTTCGGATATCACCAGGAGTACTCTTCGATGAAGCTTGGATTTTATCTGTTTGCTGAGTACATCAACATGATCATCAGCAGTGCAGTGATGGCCACTCTGTATTTTGGCGGATACGATATCCCGTTTGTGAATGAAGCGGCTTTATCGGCCAGCTGGGGAGTCAATATAGTAGCCGTTTTGGGTACACTAACCCTTTTGGCTAAGATCGTTTTCTTTCTGTTTGTGTTCATGTGGGTACGGTGGACGATTCCCCGTTTCCGGTATGACCAGCTGATGGATCTGGGCTGGAAGAAAATGATACCGCTGGCATTGATAAACATGCTAATAACTGGAGCCGTGATTTTGTGGCTGAATAAATAATAAGTTGAATTGTATTGAATATGCAAGCATTAACGAACCGTGTGAAAGTACTGGAGCAGAAACCGATGACATTATTGGAGAGGATGTATCTGCCCAATATTGCGAAAGGCATGGCCATTACATTTGGGCACATGTTCAAGAAGCGTCCCACGATCAACTATCCCGAGCAGAAGCGTCCGTTCAGTCCTGTTTTCAGAGGATTGCACATCCTGAACAGGGATGAGGAAGGGAAAGAGCGTTGCACAGCCTGTGGATTGTGTGCTGTTGCGTGCCCTGCGGAAGCCATCACCATGGAAGCGGCGGAGCGCAAAACTGATGAAGAACATCTGTATCGGGAGGAGAAGTATGCAGCGCGGTATGAGATCAATATGTTGCGTTGTATTTTCTGCGGATTGTGTGAAGAGGCTTGTCCGAAAGATGCGATTTATTTAACTGAGACCTTTGCACCGGCGAATTATACGCGCCAGAGTTTTATTTACGGCAAGCCGGATCTGTTGATTCCGGATCCCAAGACACAGCCGGATGCTTTTGCGCAGGCGCAGGGAAAGCTGGAAGCGCATAAGGCCAACATGAAAGCCAAAAACGAACAATAACTGACATGAGTATCACGGAAATCCTTTTTTGGTTCCTTACGGCGCTGGCACTGGGCAGTGCGCTGATGGTAGTTTTCAGCAAGAATCCCGTGCATAGTGTATTGTGGCTGATCGCGGTATTTTTTGCGATCTCCGGACATTATATTCTGTTGAATGCCCAGTTTCTGGCGGTGGTGAATCTGATTGTATATGCGGGGGCGATCATGGTACTGTTTCTGTTTGTGATCATGCTGATGAACCTGAACGCGGAAACAGAACCACGGAAGAACAGGTGGCTGATGTATGCGGGATGGTTATCCGGTTTCCTGCTGATGCTGGTTATCGTGGCTGCCCTTAAAGAGGCAGAGACGAGGGATCAGCTGGCGTTGATGAAGGGAGGAGATATCGGATTGATCAAACATCTGGGAAGGGTTTTATTCAGTGAGTATGTATTGCCCTTTGAGATCAGTTCCGTATTGTTTTTAAGCGCCATGGTCGGCGCCGTTGTTATCGGTAAAAAAGACTAATCACCAATCACTAATCACCAATCACTAATTAGATGCCCATAAATTATTACATATTCCTTTCTGTAGCGCTGTTCAGCATTGGCGTGACCGGTGTGCTGACGAGGAGAAATGCCATCATCGTTTTCATGTGTATTGAGCTGATGCTGAATGCGGTGAATCTTTTGCTGGTTGCCTTTTCGAAGATGCATCATCTGAATGCACTGGCATATGATGCTGCCACTAAGGCTGGTGCCGAGGCGCAGTTATTTGTGTTTTTCATCATGGTGGTAGCGGCGGCGGAAGTGAGTGTGGGACTGGCTATTATTGTGATGATGTACCGTAACATCCATTCTACGGATATTAACTTTTTGAACAGGCTGAAACATTAAGAAACGAATTCGATGACCAAACTAACGTATCTCATTCCGCTGTTTCCGCTGATCGGTTTTCTGATCAACGGACTGGGGCGTACACGCCTGTCGCGTGCCGTTTCCGGTACTGTGGCTTCTCTGGCGATTTTTGCTTCATTTGTACTCAGTGTGCTGATTTTTTCGGAGGTGAAGGCCGAAGGGTTTCAGGCGGTGCGGATTCATCTCTTTGATTTCATCAACACTGCCGGCATACGGATCCCGTTTGAATTTCAGGTGGATCAGCTATCGGCTTTATTCCTGCTGATCATTACCGGTGTTGGATTTCTGATCCATGTGTATTCTACGAAATACATGAACGAAGAAAGCAGTGATCATTACGCCCGTTACTTCGCTTATCTGAATCTGTTTGTTTTCTCCATGCTGTTGCTGGTGCTGGGATCGAACTATGTGATCATGTTTATCGGTTGGGAAGGTGTTGGACTCTGTTCGTATCTTCTGATCGGTTACTGGTTCCGGAACCGCGATTACAACAATGCGGCAAAGAAAGCATTTGTGATGAACCGGATCGGGGATCTTGGTTTTCTGCTGGCGGTATTCTGGATGATCGGACAGTTTGGGAGTACTTCTTTTGCGGAGATTTTTCCAAAGGCTGCGAAAGCTGCCCCTGCTGTTCTTACGGGGATCACCCTCTTGCTGTTTGTAGGTGCAACCGGTAAATCCGCTCAGATTCCTTTGTACACGTGGTTACCGGATGCGATGGCGGGTCCTACCCCGGTTTCGGCATTGATCCATGCCGCTACGATGGTGACCGCCGGTATTTATATGATTGCCCGGAGCAACATTTTATACACGCTGGCTCCCATTACGCCAACCGTGGTAGCGGTGATCGGACTGGCCACGGCGTTACTGGCTGCTACGATCGCGTTAAAGCAGAACGATATTAAGAAAGTGCTGGCGTATTCTACGGTCAGCCAGCTGGGACTGATGTTCCTGGGGCTGGGTGTAGGAGCCTATACCGGTGCGGTGTTTCATGTGATGACGCACGCGTTTTTCAAAGCATTGTTGTTCCTTGGGGCGGGTAGTGTGATTCATGCCATGCATCATGAGCAGGATATCCGGAACATGGGCGGACTTCGGAAATATATGCCTGTAACGCATCTTACGTTTTTAATTGGTTGTATAGCGATTGCCGGTATTCCTCCTTTTTCCGGGTTCTTTTCGAAAGATGAGATTTTGATGGGAGCCTTTGCGAAGAGTCCTGTTTTATATGGAATTGGCGTGTTCAGTGCGTTGCTGACAGCTTTTTATATGTTTCGTTT
>CANHUD010000171.1 GCA_947463665.1 Sphingobacteriales bacterium | reverse complement strand
TTCCTCTCCCAGTTCACCTTCCCACTTGCTCACAGCAGCGGTAGCAAGAGCATTTCCAATTACGTTGGTAACGGTTCGGAACATATCGCAAAAATGATCAATCGGGAGAATCAGCGCCACCCCTTCCGGGGGAATATTAAACATGGCACAGGTAGCCGTTACCACAACCAGAGAGGCTCTGGGCACACCGGCGATCCCCTTACTGGTTAGCATCAGCACTAACAACATGGTAAGCTGTGTGGGTAAATCGAGCGGTATATTGTAGACCTGTGCAATGAAAATACTGGCAAAGGTCATATACATCATGCTGCCGTCCAGGTTAAAACTATAACCCAGCGGAAGGATAAAGGATACGATTTTATTTTTACAACCATAGGCTTCCAATTCCTGTACCAGCTTGGGAAAAACGGCTTCGCTGCTGGTGGTACTGAAAGCGATGGCCATCGGATTGAGTATCCTCTTGATCAGGGTAAAGAGGCGGTTACCCAGGATGATGTATCCTACAATCATTAAAATCGCCCAGAGGGAGGCAATTCCAACCAGAAAGGCGCCGAAATATTTAAGGTACACAACTACGATACTCTGCAAACCATAGGTAGCCACAACAGCAGCAATGGCACCGAATACGCCAAGCGGGGCGAAGTTCATTACATAGCCGACCATGGTCAGAATTACATGGGCTACCGTATCGAGTGCATTCATCACTGATTTGGCTTTTTCACCCATATGTGCCATAGCTACTCCGAAGAAAATGGAGAAGACCACGATCTGCAGAATCTCATTCGTAGCCATCGCTTCTACGATGCTTTTGGGGAAAAGATGTTTGACGAATTCTTCCAGTGAGAACGCATTGGTTTTACCGATAACCTCACTGGCTGCATTCATATCTGCAGAGCCGGGTGCAAACCCAACTCCGGGTTGCAGCAGGTTGACCCAGAACATACCAATCAGCAGAGATACCAGCGAAGCCGTGATGAACCAGAGCAGTGCTTTTCCGCCGATCCTGCCAACCGTTTTCAGATCTCCCAGTTTGGCGATGCCCACAACGAGTGTGGTGAATACCAGGGGAGCAATGATCATCTGAACCAGCCGCAGAAAAATGGTGGTCAGCAGTTTTAGTTTGGGTGATAAAGAGGTAATAAATGCAGGTGTGGCGTTGATATGTATGAGGTAGCCGGTGATCAGTCCTATGATCATCGACAACAATATATACACGGTTAACCGGTTCGACTTCTGCATAGGGTGCAATATAAACAATTCAGTGAACTGTTTTACAAGGCCTGTATGCTGTTTTTTGCGAGAAAAATGGGATGATGTATTGTTTTTGCTATCTTTCCGCTTCCAAACAACAATAAAAACTGCATCAGTAACATGAGTATTTTCAGAACCAAGGATCTGGAGTCTATGCTGGCTCAGACCCGTGATCAGGAGAAAGGGTTGAAAAGAACACTGGGAGCCGGTAATCTGGTAGCCCTTGGGATTGGCGCGATCATTGGCGCAGGTCTTTTCGTAAGAACAGCTGCCGCCGCTGGTCAGGCTGCAGGACCGGCAGTGACGTTATCCTTTATTGTTGCCGCCATCGGATGTGCATTTGCAGGCCTCTGTTATGCCGAGTTTGCAGCTATGATCCCCATTGCAGGCAGCGCCTACGCGTACTCGTATGTAACAATGGGTGAGATGGTTGCATGGATCATCGGATGGGCCCTTATCATGGAATATGCACTGGGAGCAGCTACTGTTTCTATTGCATGGAGTGAATATCTGAATACCTTATTAGGAGGAAGGATTCCCTATGAATGGTCGCACTCCCCCCTTGAACATGTGGTGCGGGATGGGGTCAAAGTATACGGTATTATGAATGTGCCGGCTCTGGTCATTCTCCTTTTACTAACCCTTTTGTTGATCAAAGGAACTCAGGAATCTGCGCTGGTAAATGCCGTTATCGTATTCGTGAAAGTGGCTATTGTACTGCTGTTCATTGCAGTGGGCTGGCAGTTCATCGATACGGCCAATCATACCCCTTATATGATACCGGAAGGTACACCCGGGCACGAAGGTGTGTTCAAACATGGCTGGGGTGGTGTGTTAGGAGGAGCTGCTATCGTATTCTTTGCCTTCATCGGGTTTGATGCAGTTTCCACTGCGGCCCAGGAAGCCAAGAATCCTTCGCGTGATATGCCGATCGGTATTCTGGGATCGCTGGTGGTATGTACCATCTTATACATTTTATTTGGGCATGTACTCACCGGTGTGGCTCCTTACACAGATTTTACCGACCCCAGTAAAGGACAGGAAGCCTCTGTGGCTTATGCCATTTCTGCCTACATGCCCGGCTATGAATGGCTGGCGAAAGGCATCACGATTGCCATCCTGGCAGGGTTTTCTTCCGTGATTCTGGTAATGCTGATGGGACAGAGCCGTATCTTTTATACAATGAGCAATGACGGACTGATTCCCAAGGCTTTTGGTGATCTCCATCCGAAATTCAATACGCCCTATAAAGCCAACTGGATCCTGTTTGTTTTTGTGGGTGCTTTTGCTGCCTTTGTACCCGGACATATGGCCGGAGATCTGACATCGTTCGGCACCCTGTTTGCCTTTGTACTCGTTAGTCTGGGTGTATGGATCATGCGGGTGAAAAGTCCGAACATGGCCCGTCCGTTCAAAACCCCGCTGGTTCCCATTGTTCCGATTCTGGGCGCCGTGATCTGTCTGGGCATGATCGCAGCCATCGATCCGCGCACGCTCAAATTTGCGATGGTATGGATGGCGCTGGGATTAGTGGTTTATTTTCTGTACAGCAAAAGGAATAGTAAGCTGAATAAATTGTGATTGGTGATTGGTGATTGGTGATTAATTTTGCAGCCGCAAATCGTTAAACGTTATGGGTCGCATATTTGAAGTTCGGAAAGCGAGCATGTTCGCCCGGTGGGACAGGATGGCAAAGCAGTTCACCCGTATCGGGAAAGAGATCGCCATTGCGGTAAAAACCGGAGGCTCTGATCCCGCTACTAATCCTGCGCTGCGCCGGTGCATGCAGAACGCGAAATCGGTCAACATGCCGAAAGACCGGGTGGAAGCGGCCATTAAGCGGGCATTTGGCAAAGAGATGGAGAATTTCGAAGAGATTCTCTATGAAGGCTATGGCCCGCATGGTGTGGCTATTCTGGTAGAAACAGCCACCGATAACCACGTCCGAACCGTTGCGAATGTAAAATCGCATTTCAACAAGGGCAATGGTTCACTTGGTAACAGCGGGAGCGTGAGTTTCCAGTTTAAGAAAATGGGGGTGTTCAAACTTAAACCTGAAGGGTTGAACATGGAGGACATGGAACTCGAGCTTATCGATCACGGTCTGGAAGAAATGGGCGAAGGCAGTGGCGAGAATGGGGAGGATGTACTTATCATACGTTCAGCTTTTGCTGATTTTGGTAAAATGCAGAAAGCGCTTGAAGATCTGAACCTGACACCACTGAGTTCAGAGGTTGAATGGATTCCGCAGAATACGGTTGAACTGGGTGAAGAGGAAGCGAATGAAGTGCTCAAACTTGTTGATAGATTGGAACAGGATGAGGATGTTCAGAAAGTATTCCATAACCTCCGGTAAATGAATACGGAGCATCCCGTGGTTTATTTTGATGGGATGTGTCTGCTCTGTACCGGAGCTGTTCAGTTCATACTGAAAAGAGATACCAGAAAACGATTCCGGTTTGCGTCCCTTCAGGGTGAAGCAGGCCGGAATCTTCTTTTAAAAGAGGGCATTCCAAGTGCATCGCCGGATAGCTTTTTACTGGAATGGAGAGGTCGTGTTTATCAGCGTTCAGACGCAGCATTGTTGGTATGTAAACTTCTGGGAAAAGGTTGGCTGTTCTTATACGGACTGATCATCCTACCCCGATTTCTGCGGGATGGCATGTATGCATGGGTGGCACTCAACCGCTACCGGTGGTTTGGTAAACATCAGGAGTGCTGGATGCCACCATACGACTGGAAGGAACGATTTATTAACTGAACAGGTTACTATTCTGCCATCATTTCACGAACCAGCCGGATTACATTTTCAGCGTTGGGTTTGGAGAAATAATCTCCATCGCTTCCATAGGCAGGACGATGTGCCTGGGCCGTAAGGGTACGTGGCTTCGCATCCAGCCACTGGTAGCCACCCTGTTCTTCCATCACCTTATTGAACATATAAGCCGCTGCTCCGCCGGGAACATCCTCATCGACAAATGCGATTCTATTGGTTCTTTTGAGTGATTCAAGAATCTGGTGGTGGATATCGAACGGCAATAAAGTTTGAACATCAATTACTTCGCAGGAAATACCCAGTTTCTCCAGGAAATCAGCCGCTTCCAGAACGACCCTTACCGTAGATCCGTACGTAACCAGCGTGATATCGGTTCCCTCCCGGACGATCTCCGGAATGCCGAGCGGCACCCGCATTTCCAGCAAGTTGTTGGGCAGACGTTCTTTCAGCCGATACCCATTAAGCGATTCGATTACCATGCCTGGTTCCGCACTGTCGAGCAGCGTATTGTACATACCTGCGGCCTGCACCATATTTCTGGGTACACAGAGATGCATACCACGAAGCGCATGAATAAGTACACCCATGGGCGAACCGCTATGCCAGATTCCTTCCAGTCGGTGCCCTCGTGTGCGAACAATCAGCGGAGCTGCCTGTCTGCCGGCAGTCCGGAAACGCAGAGTGGCTACATCATCCGTTAGCGGTTGAAGACCATAAATGACGTAATCCAGGTATTGTATCTCCGCAATCGGCCGGAGGCCGCGCATTGCCATACCTATTCCCTGTCCGATGATGGTTAGTTCCCGGATGCCGGTATCGAAAATGCGGTACTCGCCGAACTTTTCCTGCAGGCCGGCGAATCCCTGGTTCACATCGCCAATTTTCCCCACATCTTCTCCGAAGGCTACTACTGCCGGATTGGCTGTAAAGAGGGCATCGAAATACCGGTTGAGCACTTCATAAGCATTCAGGTGAGGAGCATCCTGATCGTACAAAGGCTCAGCGGTACCCACCTGCAGGGCGGATCCCGGGCCTTCAAGATGCAGATGAGAGTTGTAGAGCCGTCGATTCTCTTCATCAAGGCGGCTTAGCAGATTCCGGGCGGAAGCATGGATGTGTTCCGGAGTGAGTTCAATCGATCTGGACAAAGAACGCAGGAGGTCTCTGCGGAGTGGTTCTTTGTTAGACCTCAGTTCATTTACCAGTTGCTGAACCGGTTGCGGATCCTGTAACTGCGGAATCATTTCATCGAGTATCGCCAGTACATGATGCCGTTGCTGACGGATCGGCTCAAAATATTTTCTCCAGGCTTCATCCCTGCACTCGCGTACGTATTTTTTAGCGGCCTGTTCCAATTCAACAAGTTCTTCGTCAGAGGCCAGCAGATTCTCGAGGATCCATTCCCGCATTTTACGGTTGCAGTCCCATTTGCGTTCCCATTCAAGACGTTCCGGCGTTTTATAGCGTTCATGACT
>CANHUD010000170.1 GCA_947463665.1 Sphingobacteriales bacterium | reverse complement strand
TACATATCTCTTCGGATAGCATGCGCCCCTCCCGCGAAATAATAGGTATCAAATCGCTCCAGATCCCTATGCCCCTCAAGATCCTTGTGGGGAAAGGCATTGGCCTGCAACTGCCGGTTCTCGAAATACTCCACCCGGAAACTCAGAATAGCTGTTTCCCGATCGCCGGAGGGCCGCTGGAACTCGTCCAGCAATATTTCCAGACAATCGGTATTGCCCATCTCGGCATCATCATCCAGCATGATCAGATAGGTGCCGTTGCTTTTCGATACCGCAAAGTTTCGGCCGCGGGCTACACCCAGGTTTTCGGCCGATTCCAAAAACCGGAAAGGCAGCTCCGGATGCGCTTTTATAAAGGCCTGCACGTCCGCGTAAGAAACGTCGGAGTCATTGTTGACGATGACAATGTCCTGCAGCAATTCCTCCGCCCGATTTAGCGTGGCGATGTTTTGCACCAGCGCCAGCAGATCCCTGGGCCGGTTATAGGTGATGATGACAATACTGATGGGTTTCACTGTAAATGAGATTCGATGAGAGACCGATAGGCCTGGTTAAAGGTAGACAGATCGTACTGTTCGTAGGCCTGTTCCAGGTTGTTTGTCGACATTTTTTCCAGCAAAACAGGATTGGAGAGCAATTGCCGCAGATACTCCACGCCTTCCCGAACGATTTGCTGTTCATTGCTAGACGTACTGAACAGAAAACCATTCCGGCCATTGGCAACATGCAGAGGAATATCCCCCACAGGAGTGGCTATGATCACACTGCCTCTGGCCATGGCTTCTAACATCACCATAGGCAGGGCCTCCTCGGTAGAGGTGATCAGCAGCACATCCGCACTGTTTCGGTAGAGATTGCCCAGCTTTTCGGGATCGGAAACGTTCCCGCAGAATACATCGAATTTGCGGTTGTCATCGGAAAGCTCTTTTCCCACATCTCCAACAAAGGTCATCGTGATGTGGACACCCGCTTTCCGTGCTTCCCGCGCAATCTCTCCTGCCAGCCATACTCTTTTTTCAGGGGAACCCCGGCCCACATACATCACCCGCAGATGCCCGGGCGTAAGATGCCGCCCGGAACGAATAGAAGGCAGCTCGATCGCATTCTGAATGTACTGGATCCGCTGGTCATAGGTGGAGGGAATCTTCAGCCGGCGATACTGATGAAGGTGATCCTGTATGCGGTTGCGACTCACCATCACGGTTTTGTGGTAAAAAGGGAGAAAGGGAATGCGGATGGCAGAAAAACTGTTGTATGAATGGATCAGTTCTATCTGGTATACGGATTTCTTCAGCCAGCGACTCAGCTTATATGCAAAATTCGAGTGTCCGTTAAACACCACCACAGGGCCTTCCAGCGCATTGATGTACCCGGAAAACAACCCACGGTAATAGAGGTTCCGCCAGTAATGTCTTCGGTCATCCGTGAGGTTGGAAACATCGATGATGTCGTGCCCGGTTTGCTTAAAAGCATTCAGAAAAGAGGCGTTTACAGAGCGGCGGGTAAAAATGATGAGGCCTTTTTTGTGCGACAATGCCTGAGCGATCTGTGCATGCACTTTCTCCGCCCCTCCGGTATGAAAGAAGGGAAAGAAAAAGATGATCTCGTAGGGCTTGTTGGGAATGAACGCATGTGCTTTCTTCCGTCCTGCCCAGACAAAAGGAAAGATCAGCAGATCCTCCAGATATCGTTTACACAACAGAAGCCTGTACCACATGTTTTTTCTTTAAATCTTTAAGCCATGATTTGATTCCATCCAGTTGGGCATGCCCCCACACTGCCAGCAGAAAGGTCCTGTCGTAGCCCATTCCCCGCGATTCTTTCAGAAACCTCCGCTTCGTTTCCGCCAGTTTGCGGAATACATTCTGCTGGCGGTTTCGCGTGAAAGACGATGCTACGATCCGGTGAAGAACGTACTCTGTTTCCAGTTTATGGATTTGTTTATGTGCTGCAGCCATACGTAACCACAGGTCATAATCTTCTGCTTGCGATTGCGAACTGCGGTAGCGGAAGGTACGAATCAAAGCCGACCTGACCATAACGGTAGGATGGGCGATACAGTTATTCCCGGGCAGATACCGTCTGATCTCCCCCGGAGTAACGGTACGACGGTCATCTTCCCAGTATCCGATCTCCTGGTCCTGCTCATCGATCAGGCGGACTCTGGTGGCCAGTACATCGGCCTCCGGATGCTCCCGGAAATACGCCAGCTGCGCCGAAAATCTGCCGGGTAAACAGATGTCATCCGCATCCATACGCGCTATCCATTCGCCGGAAGCCAGCTCCAGCCCCCTGTTCAGGGTGTAGACCAGTCCCTGGTTCACATCGTTCCGAACATACTTTAACCTGGGATCGGTGTACGATAAAAGAATTTCTTCGGTCTCATCCGAAGATCCGTCGTTCACCACAATCAGCTCCAGATCCGTCCAGTCCTGCTGCAATACACTGTCAACCGCCTGTCGCAGAAAGCGGGCGGAATTATAGGCGGGCATCAGAACGGTAAGGGTTGGACGAGCCATCTCGCAAAATTAATCATTAGATCGAAGCCTGCTAAGCCGATCGGCCACTTCTTTTACAATCGACTCCCACTGGTACCGGTCAAAAAACGCCGAAGGCGTACCGCCCGCGCTGTTCCAGCACCGGGGAATCTGTTCCACCAGGTTCCGCACATCCCGGTCTTCCACTACCACCAGCTGGCCTCCGCAAACGGTTGGATCAATGCCGCGGGCCCCGGAGAGGTAGGAGAGAACGGGAAGGCCATAGGATAAGGCTTCCATCAGCTTGACTTTTATTCCTCCGCCGGTATCCACGGGATTCAGGAACAGATCGGCCCCCAAAAAATAGGTCTCCACCTCCGCCACATGGCCGGCCTGTAGCATCCGGTCATGCTTCAGTTCCTTTAAATAGGCATATTCGGGACATTCATTGCGGCCGGTGACCACCAGCATGAAATCATCCGAAATCCTGGAAAGGGCGGGCAGAATGTCTGCCACCAGATGCCGCAGCGCCCGTGCATTGGGCTCGTAATCAAGCGTGCCGTTGAATAAAAGGATTTTGTACGATGAGGGGATGCCATGCCTTACCTCCAGCGCTTTTCGCGCAACGGCCCGCTCTTCTTTGGTAGCAGGGTGTTTTCTCGTGATGCCGAACGGTACCAGCATCGTCCTGGATTCCTGCAACCCGAACAGCCGGATCGCCCGGTCCCGGTCTTCCAATGTTTTGAACATGGTCAGCTCCGCCTGCCGAAGGGTGTACCGCTCCAGCAGGTAAAGGATCGGCCACCACCACCTGCCCATCTCCCGAAACCGATCAAACTCCAGGTTGTGCGCATGCACCACCAGCGGGATCCCGGCGCGTCGGGCAATCCGCACCGCCAGCAGTCCGTAATACGGATGCTCGATCAGCAGGTGAGTAGCACGATTGTCCGTTACGGCCTTCCGTATCTTACGGAAAACCCGCCACGAAAAAAATTGCCGCTTGTGGACCGGCAGGCTGTTATCGAACCCAAAATCCGGTTCAGAAAGTTTATTATTTTCTGAACAGAGTACGTGCACCTCCACAAAACGGGAAAGGTATTGCGTGAACTCCGCAATACCTTTCTGCCCTCCGAACTGTGCCGGAAAGACCTTGTACCAGATCAAACTTAGTACACGCGTCATCTACGCACCCGCTGTTTTTCGGTTCCGGTAGTACTCAAGAAACAGGGCCAGCACGAGCAACAGCCCCAGTACCACCTGGCTCACAGTAGTAAGCTGCCGCCCCATCACATAGGATGCCGGCTCAAACCGGAATTCCACCGCATGTTTGCCGGCAGGAACCGATAAGCCTCTCAGCACGTAATTCGTTTTCACAATAGGCGCCTCCTGGCCATCAATATAAGCCTTCCAGCCACGATCGTAATACACTTCACTGAATACCACAAACTGCGGGGTACGGGCCTCAACGGTATAGTTTACTATGTCATTATCGTTCTGAACCAACTGAACCCTGGCCGTGGAGTCATAAACCGGCAGGTTGCTCACCGAGCCTTTGAAGGATTCCTGAACGATGGCTTCGCTGGAAGCATCAAATGAATTAAGGGCGATCATCTCTGACCGTGCATCGGGAACAAAGCGGACGGATCGTACCGCCCAGGCCGGACCGAGTGCTCCGGGATTGAGCTGCGCCACCGGCTGGCCCGATGAGTCGGGAACGATCACATATTTCGTGTTCAGCATATTCAGTACCTGTAGATTGGCCGGCTGTTTGGCCAGCTGGTTCTCGATCAGGTCCTGGTAAAGGCTGAGTTTGGCAGCATGGTAACCGCCTACCGACTGGTGATGATACGAGGTGATCGCATCGTTGAACACATCCTGCGTGAGGTTGAACACGCGGTAATGAGGTGATTTGTCTTCCAGAATGGCCAGATCCGCTGCCGAAGGGGTAAATACGGCATCGTTCTCCTCCGGTTCCAGGAAGTTCTCGTTGGGTAAATAACGTTTCCCGGCCGGTATAATATCAAAAGCGGTTAGTACCAGGAACGCGATCACGGCATGTTGTGCCTTCACTTTGTTCCGCGCATAGAGGAACAATAGGAGAAATCCGGCGCCTGCAAAAAACAGGGAACGCAGGAGATCCGCTCCAAATAAGGCTTTACGGTCTGCCGCCGCCGCTTCCACGATCTCGCGCGCGACTCCGGGATCATTGGTCAGGATCTGGGAGAGCTGCTGCTGGATGTAGCGGTCGCGACTGTTCAGATAATCAAAGCTCAGGTACAGCAGCACCGCCACGGCAAATACACCGGCGGTCACCATCCCGGCCTGTTTCAGTTTTTTGAACAGTTCCTCCCGGTTTACTTCACCCGAAAACACCTGCTTCAGCGCCAGTACCGCCAGAAAACAGAAACTCAGCTGTGGAATCACCAGGATCATCGCCGGAGCCCTGAACTTGTTGTACATCGGCAGGTGCTCGAAGAGGAAGGTATTGAAAGTGGCCATGTTTTTTCCGGTCGACATCAGGATGGCCAATACCGAAACTGCGAACAGCCACCATTTATGTGAACTTTTCACGTAGAACATGGCAAAGATGAATAGAAAGCAGATCATCGCCCCCAGATATACCGGACCGGCATGCCCGGGCTGATCGCCCCAATACGCGGGGAACGAAGAATAGACCTGGCTGGCGAACTGTCCGGGTAAGCCTTTCTCCTGCATCACTTCTATCAGCTTCGAATCTTCTCCCAGCGGGCGGGGGGAACCTCCGTAGACATCCGGGATCATCAGCGTCATCAGCTCTGCCTGTCCGTAACTGCCGTAGAGAAACGCATAACCGGTATCGAGTCCGGCCGTATTCTTTTTACTCTTCAGTGTATCGTTGAGGTTCAGCGGAGCCTGTCCTCCCCGAATCGTGGCCTTCGAATAGTCATAGGTGGTCATCAGCATCATGGCATTCGTTAAAATGCCCGTAAGCCCTGCGCCCAGGGCCACTGCCAGAGCCACCACCATGTGCTTCACCTGCTTTTCGCGGATCCAGAGGATGAT
>CANHUD010000169.1 GCA_947463665.1 Sphingobacteriales bacterium | reverse complement strand
TTACAGCAGCGACAGCATCGCCGGGTTCAGTCATACCCACCTGAGTGGCACCGGCATTGGCGACTGGTGTGATGTATCGATGCTACCCATGACGGATACTACCGGTTTTCGGTCGGATTATGTAAAGATTCCGTTTTCACATAAAGATGAAAAGGCAAGTCCCGGATTTTATTCTGTCAAACTTGGCAACGGGGTTTCCTGTGCGCTTACGGCCACAGCACGTAACGGGTATCACCAGTACCAGTTTCCGGAAGGTAAGGGGTGGTTGCGGGTAGACATGGGATTTGCCATCAACTGGGATGCGCCTACGGATGGCATGTTGTGGAAAGTGAACGATACTACCCTAATGGGTTATCGTGCCTCTACCGGCTGGGCAAAAGGGCAGAAAGTTTTTTTTACCGCCCGTTTTTCTTCGAAGATTGTTTCCGCTGATTTTTATGATGGAGTGGCTACCCGAAAAGCGTTTGTGGGTCCGAAAGTAAAAGCCATGCTGCGTTTTGAGACCGGGGGTGAGCCGTTGAGGGTGCGGGTAGGACTGAGTTCTACGTCGGAGCTGGATGCCATGCTGGCATTGTCTGAAACAAGCGGCCGGACATTCGAACAGGTGGCTGCGCAGGCGGAAAGCCAGTGGGAGAAAGAATTGGGAAAGATCCGCGTGGAGTCGGCAGATCCGGCGATGATGACCCGTTTTTACACAGCATTGTACCGCAGTTTTCTCGCACCGAATCTGTATTCGAATGCTGACAACCGGTATAGAACACATGACAATAAGATGCGTGTGCATAATGGTCCCAAGTATACGATATTTTCAAATTGGGATATTTTCCGGGCGCTGGCTCCTTTGTTCACGATTGTGCAGCCTGATCGTGTTCCGGCTTTTGTGAACAGCATGCTTAGTTTTTACGACGACAACGGATTGCTACCCGTTTGGGATATTAGTACCTGGGAGGCGAACACCATGACCGGTTATCATGCGGTGCCGATCATTGCGGATGCTATTTTAAAGAATGTAAAGGGATTTGATTATCAGAAGGCATTTGAGGCGATGAAGAAGAGTGCGTTTCAGGACCAGCGCGGGACGCAGGAGTATATCCGTTTTGGTTATCTTCCGCAGGATAAGCATGGCTGGAGTGTAACGTATACACTGGAGTATGCGTTTGACGACTGGTGCATTGCCCAGGTGGCGAAGAAGTTAAAGAAGATGGATGACTATGAACTGTTCATGAAGCGGGCGATGAGTTACAAAAATCTTTTTGATCCCAAGACAGGGTTTATGCGGGCGAAGGACAGTCTGGGTAAGTTTATCGAGCCTTTTGATCCATTGTTATCCGAGCATGGATTTGAGGGGCAGTATATAGAAGGAACTGCGTGGCAGCATAGTTTTTTTGTGCCGCACGATGTGAGTGGTTTTGCGGAATTGTATGGAGGTAAGAAGCAGTTAGCGGAGAAGATCGATGCGTTGTTTGCTTCGCCATCGGTGTTGCATGGAGAGAATGCATCGGTGGATGTGTCGGGTCTGATCGGACAGTATGCGCATGGGAACGAGCCATCGCACCATATTATATACATGTATACAGCATTAGGGTATCCGGAAAAAGCGGCGGAGAAAGTGCGGCTGGTGGCGGATAGTTTATACAAGAACGGGCCGGATGGTTTATCGGGGAACGATGATTGCGGGCAGATGAGTGCCTGGTTTGTTTTTTCTGCGCTGGGTTTTTATCCGATGAATCCGGCATCGGGCGAGTATATGTTTGGGTTGCCACTTGTGGATAACGCGGAGATTCGGTTACCGGGAGGCAGGAGCTTTAGGGTAGAGACAAGATCTGTTGGCGGGCGTAGGAGCAGGATTGTGCGGGCGGAATGGAATGGGAAGGAAATTCCGGTTATTTCTTTGCAACATGAGCAGCTGCTGAAGGGTGGCCGGTTGGTATTGGAGCTGGATTAATTCGGAGGTCTGGCAGAACATTTTTCAGAGGCAGGGGTTTTATCAACAGTAATTGTAGATATCATTTATGTTGAGAACTCCTGTTTTTTATTGTTTATTCCTGCTGATCGTATCGATTGGTCAGGTTTTTGGTCAGGGTACCGGTGCTGTTCAGGGTACGATTGTGAACCGAAATACCCAGCAGCCATTGGCGGGCATTACGTTGGAGCTGACACCCGGAGGGAAACGGATGTTGAGCGATTCTGCCGGTTCGTTCCGTTTGGCCGGCATTCAGCCTGGTTCTTATGCATTGAAATTCAGTGGGGTAGGTTATCTGGAGAAGGTGATCAGCAATCTGGTGGTGACCACGGGTAATGAGCTGACGCTGCAGGTGGAGCTGGATCCGGACGTGCAGCAATTGAGTACGGTGGTGGTGAGTGGCAGGCGGAATACCGCGAAGGTGGCTACCATTGAGAGCCCGCTAAGTATACAGCGACTGACCACGGAAGATATAAAGGCGAATCCCGGCGGGAATTTTGATATTAGCCGGGTTATCCAGTCGCTACCCGGTGTTGGTGGTGGCGCAGGGGGCGGAAGTTTTCGGAACGATATCATCATTCGCGGCGGATCGCCCAGTGAGAATGTATTTTATCTGGATGGGATAGAGGTTCCCATTATCAATCATTTCAGTACACAGGGCAGTGGTGGCGGGCCACAGGGCATATTGAACGTAAGTTTCATTGAGGATGTGCGCCTGAGTACGTCTGCTTTTGATGCGCGGTATGACAATGCGCTGAGTTCCGTGTTTCAGTTCCGGCAGAAGGCGGGGAACAGCCAGCGGGTGCAGGGGAATATGCGACTGAGTGCGTCGGAGGTTGCCGCTACGTTTGACGGGCCACTGAGTAAGAAGACCACCTTTCTGGCATCGGCGAGAAGGAGTTATCTGCAGTTGTTGTTCCAGGCCATTGATCTCCCTATACGCCCGAATTACTGGGACTTTCAGTTCAAGACCACCACAAAGATCGATAAGAAGACCACATTGACCGTGCTGGGTATCGGGGCGATCGATGAGTTCCGGTTTGCGGCGCCTAAAGAGGCTACGCCTGAGAAATTGTATGTATTGAATAGCAATCCGATCATCAACCAGATGACGTATACGGTGGGGGCTACGGTAAAACGGCTCACGAAGAAAGGGTTTGTGAATGTGGCGCTGAGTCGGAACAGCCTGGACAACCAGGCGGATAAATACCTGGATAATGACAATCCGGTGGAGGCTGACCGCACGTTTCAGATCAAGAGTCTGGAGACTGAGAACAAGTTTCGGCTGGACGTGAACAATACGTATGGCGATTGGAAACTGAGTTATGGGGCGGTGGCGCAGTATGTGCAGTTTGACAATCGGTTCTTTCAGGTGTTTCGTGTACCCGTGAAAGATGCGCAGGGCAATGTAGTGCAGCCCGGTGTTAATTTCCGAAGTACTACGGATTTGAATTTTTTGCGGTACGGAGCTTTTGTTCAGGCGGGAAAACGGTTGCTTAATAACCGTTTAGGTTTAAGTGCCGGATTGAGAGCTGATGCAAATGATCTGGGTAATAGCAGCGGGAATCCATTGGAGCAGCTGAGTCCACGGGTGAGTGCCAGTTATGCCCTGACAGATAAGCTGAACATGAGTGCCAGTTATGGTTTGTATTACAGGTTGCCATCGTACACACAATTGGTATTCACGCAAACCTCGGGTGGATCTGTTTTCCGGAATCCGGGTGAGTATATAAAAAGTACACACTGGGTTGGCGGATTTGAGTATCTGCCCTCTTCCACTACCCGTTTTACGGTGGAAGGATTTTACAAAAAATATAGTAACTATCCGGTTAGTATATCCGATGGGATTAGCCTTGCCAATAAAGGAACAGAGTTTGGAGCTATTGGCAATGAGCCGGTGACACAGGATGGACGCGGGCGAGTGTGGGGATTGGAGTTTTTTGCACAGCAGAAGCTGACCAAACGATTTTTTGGTGTGTTCAGTTACACCTATTACAGAAGTGAGTTTACCGGAATGGACGGACGATTTGTACCGGCCAGCTGGGATAACCGGCATTTATTTAGTGCCACGATGGGTTATAAGTTTAAGCGGAACTGGGAACTGGGGCTGAAGTTCAGGTATCAGGGTGCGGCTCCGTACACGCCGTTCCATCTGGAGCAGAGCCGGTTGAATTATATGACATTAGGGGTGGGTGTATTTGATTTCCGTCAAGTGAATAGTTTGCGTTTGCCGGCGTTTCATGCCGGAGATCTTCGGATCGACAAGAAGTGGAATTATGATAAAGTGACGTTGGATCTGTTTTTAGACATCACTAATTTTTACAATGCCAAGAGTGCCGGTGTTCCGAATTTCACGTTCACCCGTACCGCAGACAACAGTGCGTTTGCTACCACAGATGGCCAGACGGTTCGGATGGATGGGGCGAATGCCATTCCGTTGTTGCTGAACAATGTAGATGGAAGGTTGCTGCCTACGATCGGTTTTATTGTGGAATTTTAAGAAGCGGATAAATGAATGTGGGAACCGGGGTGATGAGCCCCGGTTTTTTTTATACGGTGATCAGCGCGTAGAGTACATCGCCGATAAAGAGAACAGTACCTACGATTAGTCCACTGAGCAGGAATATTGTATAGTTGAAGAGTGCTCGTTTTCGGGAAAGCTGATACAGATTTTTCATGGCTTTATATCCGTAAACAAAGATCCAGAGACCAATGGCTGCATCTATCAGGAAGAATATGGACCAGCCGGTTAGGGTATTTAGTTGTTCGAATCCGAAACTGAACAGCAGACTGATTAGGGTGAACACATAGAGGTGAAGCAGAAAGAGCAGGTGTGTTACAAAGCTGAATTGTTTTTTCTTGAAGAAAAGCAAAAACAGAATGGAAGCCATGATAGGCAGGGATAGGAAAAGAAGTTTCGGGAAGTTTTTTAGCAGCGCATTTATCAGGTCTCTGGTGGCTTCTCCGCTGTTCTGGCTGAAGCGTTGATTTAGTTTGATCTCACTGGACGTGATCAGTCGGTTCAGGTAGCTGTCTCTATTTGCTGCTGGCAGGGAATCCTGGTATCGGATATATTGTTCCGGAGTCTGGAAGCGGGTAATCAATAAGGAGTCGGTACCAGACAGGTTGAGGAAAATTTTTGAGCTGTCGGTCTGTTTTTTCAGATTTACGTTATTATCCAGATTTTCCGCATCGGGTACATTGACGATGAACGAGTAGAAAATGAAAAAGAATAAGGCGGAGGTGAAGACGTAGAGTTGTACGGGAGGCAGATATTGGATCCGTTTCCCATCCAGGTAAGCGCGTGTCAGGAAGCCCGGTTTTGAGAAAAGTACGCGGATTGTCTGGAAGAATTTACCATCGAAATGGGTGAACATATGGATGAAATCGTGTACCAGATCGTGGAGGGTGAGTATGGGTTCACGATTCAGCTGGCCGCAATTGGGGCAGTAGTTTTCCGGTACCTGATGGCCGCAATTGAGACAGTTTTTTTCTTTTCTAAGGTGATAATGAGCAGACATAAGGCTAAGCTACTGAAACTGGGTCATTACCTGAACGGACGTATT
>CANHUD010000168.1 GCA_947463665.1 Sphingobacteriales bacterium | reverse complement strand
TTTTTTGGGAAAGGGGCCGCAGGTTGTTGGAAACGTTGAGGTGTATATGGGCAGACATACAGTAAAGATTAAAAGGTGAAGGATTGGATTCGCTGATCAATTCCGGAGATCCGTTGAACGGCTGTTTTAACAGTGTGTTCGAGCGTGTCTGCTTTTCCACTGATGATGGCTGTTTTACGGGCGCGGGTGATGCCGGTATAGAGCAGTTCACGGGTGAGCAGCGGGTGGTTGGTGCCTTCCGGCAGTACCACCATCACGTTGTTGAATTCTGACCCCTGGCTCTTATGGATGGTCATGGCAAAAACCGTTTCGCAGGCATTGAGGTAGGCAGGAAGTACCGAACGGAGTACACCGCTCTCTGCTTCAAACCATACCCGCAGCCGGTTCAATGGGTCTTTCCGTACAATACCGATATCGCCGTTGAAAAGCCCGAGTTCATAGTTGTTCCGGGTGATGATTACCGGCCGGTGTTCATAAAAGGCGAGGCTGCCGGGGGAGATGAGCCTACTTTCCTGCAGCAGCTGTTCGATCTTCCGGTTGAGGGCATAGAGTCCGCGATTCCCCTCCCGAACGGTGGTCAGCACGCGCAGCTTCTGAAGGGCTTTTAGTGCCTGCGCGATGTCCGCTTCCTGGATGTAAGCGGCATATCCCTGCACAAAGGTCCGGAGCCGGTCTTCCGAATAATCCGAATCAAATACAAGATCGGGTAAGGGAGTTTCCATAAGGGTACGGATCGCGGGAATATCGCTCTGGATCACAGCCCTGCTCACTTTCCCGATGGCGCTCTGGTTACGGAAACGGTGAGAGAGCCTCAGTTCCACAATGGCTGCCGAGAACGGACTGGTCTGTGCCTGAAGAAATGAAGAAGGAATTTGCCGGTCTGCTTCCGGAATCAATGCATTGATCCAATTGCCCTGCTCTTCGGTAAACATATTGAGAGGAGCGGCACTGCTACAAAGGTCTCCCAGCAGACTACCTGCTTCCACGGAAGCCAGCTGGTCTTTATCGCCCAACAGGATCAGCCGGCTCTCCGGGCCCATGGCCGACAGCAGTTTTGCGAACATGGGTACATCCACCATAGACGCCTCATCCACAATGATCACGTCATAGGGCAGGGGATTTTCGGCGTTGTGTTTGAAATAGATGGAGTCTTTGCGGTAGCCAAGCAGTTTATGCAGGGTGCTGGGTATCAGCTCGTGAATCTTCTTTTTCAATTCCTCCGGAAACATTTCGGGAAACTGGAGGGTGCTGTTGCGCAGCGATTCGGCCATCCGCATGGACGCTTTACCTGTAGGGGCTGCCAGGGCGATCCGGGCGTCCGGGGTGAGGGCCAGCAACAGGCGAAGCAATTTGGCCAGGGTGGTGGTTTTTCCGGTTCCGGGCCCGCCGGTGATGATGAAAAAATCACTCAGTTGCGCCTGTATGGCCGCCACCAGCTGCCAGTCGACCCGCTCTTGCTCCGACAATCCCTGAAGATCGTAGTCTGCTTTCAGGGAACTGATCAGGCCATTATGAGCTTCCAGCGCCTCTTTCCGCTCCTCCTTTTTTTCCCGCGACCGTTGCAGCATCCGGCTCAGCAAGTCCAGTATGGTGGTCTCGTAGCGGAAATACCGCTGGAGATAGTACCGATCCCCGTTTTTAATAAATGGGGCCACCGCCTCCGGCTGGTCGGAGATGTATGTTCCCCAGTCGCAACTTGCCAACAACGGCACTGGTCCATACGGAGAGCCATTTTCCGGATCGCTCAGATCCGTTTCCCTGACGCAAATATTTCCTTCGAAGAGTTTTTTCGAAAGAAGCCAGGCAAGCGGACGGATCCGTTTGTCGGGAAACGCTTCTGCAAACTGTTGATGTACATCGGTCAGCGTAGGCATATCGTTTGGTTTATCTGTTTATGATGGAGTATTAGTCGCCCGGTTTTCGTTTCGCAAAGCTATACATAGTACCTCCTTTATTCTTTTATCGACAAGCTTGCAGAACTCCGGTTTCTTTGCAGCAGCAAACCTACAATTAGCAAGCGTCAAAATATGTCGTTATAAAAAGTATATATTAGTTAAAAGATTCAAAAAATGCGACTTGAGCTGGAACGGGATCTGGTATTTTTCGATTTGGAGACAACGGGGGTAAGCATCCAGGACCACCGGATCATAGAATTGTATGCGGTACGGGTATCGCCGGATGGTTCCCGCAGGGAGCTGCATCATTATATAAACCCGGGCATGCCAATTCCGGAGGAAGCAACGGCCATTCATGGGATAACGGATGAGCTGGTGGCGGATAAGCCTTCTTTTGCGGAGGTATCGGATGAACTGGCGACGTTCTTTTCTGATGCCGATCTGGGAGGATTCAATGTTCGTCGGTTTGATGTGCCGATGCTGATGGAAGAGTTTCATCGATGTAAGAAATATCCCATTCTCCTTAAAAATGTGCGTGTCATCGATCCCTACATCATTTTTCTGAAAAAGGAATCGCGGAATCTTGCGGCTGCGGTTCGGTTTTATTGTGAGGAGGAGCATGAAGACGCCCATGCAGCGCAGGCAGATGTGGAGGCAACAATGAAGGTGTTTTCAAAGCAGCTGGAACGATATGAGGATCTGGGGCAGACGGTAGAAGCGCTGGAAGCCTTTGTGGCCGATGGTTTCAAGGGTCTGGACACCAAATTCAAAATCAATAAAGACGGTGTGGTGATCTTTAATTTCGGGAAGAACATGGGAAAACCGATCACAGAAGATCCCGATTATCTTCGCTGGATGTATAAAGAGTCTAACATGCCCATAGCTACCCGCATGATCGCCGGCGATCTCTGGAAGCAGCTGACCGGTCTGCAGTAATCAGTCATAACACCCATAAAAAAGAGGGATAACCTAAACGGATATCCCTCTTTTATTATTACACGAGACTGTTAGCGCAGGATCGTTACATATCCGGCTATTTTAGCCCGGCCATTTTTCGGATCGATCACATAATAATAGGTGCCGGAAGGCAGGGATTTGCCCTTGTTCGTTCCATCCCAGGGTATGTTGTATCCTACCGACCGGAACACCGGCTGACCGGTAGCTGTATACACCTCAATAACAGATCCCGGATAGCTGTCGATATACAGAATATCCCATTTATCATTTATACCATCCCCATTGGGCGTGAAGGTATTGGGAACAACTGGTTTGAACAGCACCTTCACAAACACGCTGCTGGTATCGCTGCATCCTTTATCGCTGGTTACCCTCAACAGGTACCGCGTATCCTGTGCAGGTGAAGCTACCGGCGTAAGGAGGGTTGGATCATTGAGTCCGGTTGCCGGTGTCCACAGATAGGTCAGTCCGTTTGCGTTGGAAGCCGTTGCGTTGATGGTAATGAATCCACCCTCCAGTACCACCCGGCTGGGGCCGGCATTCACTACCGGATAGGGGTTGATCGATATAACTTTTGTGGCCACGCTACTCTTACAGCCAAAGCTGTTGGTGATGGTAAGGCTTACCGTGTAGCTGCCGGTACGTCCGTACGTATAACTGAACGATGCCGTATTTCGGGTGTTGCCATCGCCCATATCCCATGCCAGTGATTGCAGGGTGCCGTCTGCCGGATCACTGGTATTGGTGAACTGGATCGGACTGCCCACACATACTTCATCGGGATTGGTGATGAAGGCCCCTTTGGGCTCAGGATGCAGGGTATTCAGTACGATGGTCGTATCGTGCACACATCCTGCTTGGGTGGTAGCCGTCAGCTTCACATTGAAAGGCCCGAGTGTGGTATAGGTATGGGCCGGATCTGCGATGGCCGACTGATTGGCCGCACCGCTTCCGGGGTCTCCAAAGTCCCAGCTATAGGTAAGCTCAGACATACTTCCTCCGGGAACTCCGGATGCATTGGTGAATTGCACTATGGCATTCGGTAAACAACTGATGGCCGGGAAGGTGAAGTTAGGGCGAGCCAGTGGTTCTACCTTTACCTGCATGGTTTTGACTGCACTCACACAACCATTTGATGTGATAACCGTTAGGGTTACATCGTATGTTCCGTAATGCGGGAATACATGGGTAAAGGCTGCATTGGAAGATCGGTTTTCAATGGGTGAACCGTCTCCAAAATTCCATCTCCATTCGGTGATGGTACCTTCAGCAGATGTGGATTTATCCGTAAACGTTACGGCCTGTTTTTCACAGACCGGACTGGAGGTTACGGCGAAATCTGCCACCGCACGTGTCCATACTTTGATCGTCTGCGTGAGGCTGTCGGCACAACCCATATTGCTGATGAACCGGTATTTGATCGTGTGGGTTCCTTCACCCGCAACGGCCGGACTGAAAAGGCCGGCAGGCGATACTCCCGGACCAAAAAACTCGAACGTACCAGGTACTGCTCCAATTTCAGATGCTTCAATTATCTGGTAGGGAGCTGCGTCGAAACAAATGGCCGGCATGGTATTGAACTGAACTTTGGGCGCCGCATTTACCGTGATGGTCTGTGAGGTTTCATTCAGACAGATGCTTCCGGAATAGGCCCGCAGGCGAATCTGGAAGGTTTTGGTGAGTGGCGACTGGAAGTTCGGGTACAGATGTTTGTATTGTTTACCCAGTTTTGGCAGGTCATCGATGGTCTTGGCGGTACGATCACCCAGATCATCCCACCAGATCTCCACGCGGGTTATTACTCCCGGGAAAACGGTGGAGCCGTCGATGATCGCTACAGAATCATTCGCACAAAGGGTAGTTGGATTTTGAACAGTGAAGGCTGCCTGAGGGAAACTTCCGTTCACGGTAAGCTTTTGTTCAATCGTATCCTTACAGCCTTCATTGGAGGTAACAATAAGCGTTACAATGTAATCGCCTACCGCTTTATAGGAATGACGGGCATTCTGAGCGGTTGATGTATTCGGACTTACCGGAGCCTGGTTCCAGAGTGCATCTCCAAAATCCCAGGACCAGGCAGTTATGGTAGATGGAGACGTTACTTTACTGGTGTCTAGGAATTCAGCGTAGGAATCTTTCAGACAAACCTCCGGGATGATGTATCCGGCCAGTGGTTTGGGGTGTACGGTAAGAGGCGATACGGTATTGTCACTCACACAGCCATTGGAATTGGTTACTACCAGCTTTATGGCATAGGTGCCTGCTGCTGCAAAGCTATGGACTGGATCTGTCTGGCTGGAAAGGTTGTTCGTGCCGCTGGAGGGATCGGCAAAATCCCATGACCAGCTGCTGAGGGATGCACTGTTGGCAACAGATTTATCGGTAAAGCTGATCACTCCGGTTTCGCAGACGGGGGTGGTGGTGGAGTATGAAGCAACAGGTAAAGGCCAGATTTTAATGGTTACTGTGCCTGTTTGCAGCTGGCTGCAGGTAGTGGAAGAAGCATCAGTTACACTGATGAGTTCATATAAAAAGTCTCCCACTGTTCCGGTAGGTGCCGCCACTGATACGGTATCACCGGTTACAGTTGTTACAGTAAGTGTGGTTCCTCCATTGATTTTGTAAGCAAACGTGTAGGGAGCTGTTCCGCTTCCTCCTGTGAAAAGAACACGAGGTTCTGCTGTGTTTTTA
>CANHUD010000167.1 GCA_947463665.1 Sphingobacteriales bacterium | reverse complement strand
ATCTGCAACAGCTCATCGTCCCAATCCATCGTATGCAGATTGAAAAGCAGGGTTCTGGAGGCATTCGAAACATCGGTGGCATGCACCTTACCCGATGTGAGATTCCATAAGAGCCAGCTGTCTACCGTACCAAAGGCCAGTTGCCCTGCCTCCGCTTTTTCTCTTGCCCCTTCCACATGATCCAGTATCCACCGTACCTTGGTTCCTGAAAAATAAGCGTCCAGCACCAGTCCGGTCTTCTGCCGCACCAATGGCTCCAGGCCTTCCGCCTTCCAGGCATCACACATGGAGGCCGTGCGACGGTCCTGCCAGACGATGGCATTGCAGATCGCCTTTCCGGTGGCACGGTCCCATACAATCGTGGTTTCCCGCTGGTTGGTGATCCCGATCGCCGCAATGTCTTTCGCCGTAAGCCCGGCCCGGAGAATGGCCTCGGCCGCTACTCCCAGCTGTGTACTCCAGATCTCCGCCGGATCATGCTCCACCCAGCCGGGCTGAGGGAAAAACTGCGTGAACTCCTTCTGTGCCAGTCCTTTAATCTGACCGGCATGATCAAAAATAATAGCACGGGATGAGGTAGTGCCCTGGTCGAGCGACAGTATGAACGTCTCCATGATGGAAGAGAAATTGATTTGATTCGGAAGATAGGTAAAATAGTGATTAGTGATTAGAGATTGGAGATTAGTGGTACCTTGCGGATATGGAAAAGTTCATCGTTTCGGCAAGGAAATACCGGCCGCAGAATTTCTCTACGGTAGTGGGGCAGTCGCACATCACCACTACCCTGAAAAATGCCATCCGCAACAACCAGCTGGCGCATGCATTCCTGTTCTGCGGGCCCAGAGGGGTGGGTAAAACGACCTGTGCCCGTATCCTTGCCAAAACCATCAATTGTGAAAACCTCCAGGCCGATGGTGAAGCCTGTGACGTGTGTACCTCCTGCAAGACGTTCAACAGCGGCAGCTCCCTCAACATCCATGAACTCGATGCGGCCAGTAATAACTCCGTAGAAGATATCCGAAGCCTGACCGACCAGGTCCGCTTTGCCCCACAGGCAGGCAGATACAAAGTGTACATCATCGACGAGGTGCACATGCTCAGCGCATCGGCCTTCAATGCTTTCCTGAAAACACTGGAAGAACCGCCTCCCTACGCGATCTTCATTCTGGCTACCACCGAAAAACACAAGATCCTCCCTACCATTCTATCCCGTTGCCAGATCTTTGATTTCAAACGCATTACCACCCAGGATACAGTCGATCATCTTCAGAGCATCTGCGATAAAGAAGACATTCGTGCAGAAAAATCTGCCCTGCACATCATTGCCCAGAAAAGTGAGGGTTGCATGCGCGATTCTCTGAGCATACTCGATAAGATCGCCAGCTTTACCAATCATGAACTGACCTATTCCAATACGCTGGAACACCTGAACATCCTCGACGAAGATTATTTCTTCCGGCTACTCGAATCCATGCAACAGCAAAAACTGGCAGATGCCCTGCTTGTATTTGAAGACATCAACCGAAAAGGATTTGAAGGTGAAACCGTTCTGAACGGCTTCGCCGAATTTCTGCGAAACATCCTCGTTTGCAGAGATCCCAAAACAGCATCTTTACTGGAAGCGATCGATGGTTTCCGGGACAAATACCAGCAGGCCGCCAAACAGGTTTCCCTCTCCTGGCTGATATCCGCCCTCCACCTGCTGAACGATGCAGAACTGGGCTATAAACAGGCCCGAAACCGACGGCTTCATGTAGAACTCTGTCTGATCAAACTCACCTACCTGCATCAGGCCATTGAACTATCAGAAGAGGATTCAAAAAAACTTGATAACGTAAAACCGGTCCGCTTCCGCCGCATCGGTTTTGTAGAAGAAAAAAATACCCCGCCAAAACCCGCTGCACCGGCCACTGCCGCCGGCCCCAGCCTCACCATTAAAACCCCGCCACCTGCACCGCCGGTGGCAACAGCTGCCAAACCCGCAGAACCGGCAGCTCCTTCCGTTAAACTGGGCAGTCTGCAGAAGATCCGGAACCAGGTGGCCAGCAAAACGCAGAAAGAAGAAATAGCTGTGGCACTGTCGGAAGAACGGTTGCAACAGGCCTGGCAGCAATATGTTGATAAACTCCAGGCGCAGGGCAATCCTTCCGCAGCCACCAATCTTCGCCTCTCCACCCTCCGCATACTCGATGCCGATACATTTGAAGTGGTCACCGATAGTGTCATCCAGCAAAAATTCATCGAAGCAGAAAGAGGAGGACTAATCGATCACCTGCAGGGCATCTTCTGCAACAGAAACCTGAAATACAACCTGCTGCTGGAAGAAAAACCGGAAGATAAGGAACAGACTCCAAAGGAACGTCCGCTCAGCCCGCGAGAACAGTACCAGCGGATGACCGAAATGTATCCGATGATCCGGGAACTGCGCGACAGGCTGGGCTTTGAGCTCGATTATTGATCCGGAAGAATACAGACAGACGTAAATTCAACAGGCCGAAAATCTGCCATTTCACGGATATGTAGTATTTTCGGCCTCCGTAAACAAAAACAGCCTCTAATTATATGGCAGAAGTGATCAGAATGCCGCTTTTGAGCGATACCATGACGGAAGGAAAAATCGTCAAATGGAACAAAAAAGTAGGCGATACCGTGAAAAGCGATGATGTGCTCGCTGATGTGGAAACCGATAAAGCCACTATGGAAGTAGTAGGCTATGTAGATGGCACCCTCCTGTACATCGGTGTGGAAGAAGGAAAAGCCGCAAAAATCAATGAGATCATAGCCATCGTGGGTAAAGCTGGCGAAGACTATCGCTCCCTGCTCGATGGACCTGCCGCCCCGGCCGCAGCAAGCCCTGCTCCGGCCCCCGCCCCGGCCGCAGCTCCGGCACCATCCGGTGTCACACCCGAACAACTGGGTGTCACCGTGATCCGTATGCCACTGCTCAGCGATACCATGACAGAAGGGAAAATCGTTAAGTGGAATAAAAAAGTAGGTGACGCTGTAAAAAGCGATGATGCTATTGCCGACGTAGAAACCGATAAGGCCACTATGGAAGTGGTAGGTTATGTGGAAGGCACCCTGCTGCACATCGGTGTTCCGGAAGGCGAAGCCGCTAAAGTAAACAGCGTGATCGCTATCATCGGAAAAGCAGGTACCGACATCTCCCCTCTGCTGGGCTCCCTGGATCAACCAACTTCGGCAACTCCCGCTTCTACACCTCAGGCTGTAGCTCCTGCAGCGGCACCAACCGTTGCCACGACCACTGCCCCTGCGGCAGCACTCGAAAACGGCAGAATCAAAGCCTCTCCGCTCGCCAGACGAATGGCACAGGAAAAGGGCATCGATATCCACCAGGTGCAGGGTTCCGGAGACGGCGGACGGATCGTGAAAAAAGATGTTGATGGTTATGTGCCTGCCGCCGCAACACCTGCCGCAAAAGCCGCAGCTCCTGCAGCCCCGAAAGTAGCAGCCTTTGTTCCCGGTGGTCAGGAAGGATATACAGATACGGAACTTACATCCATGCGGAAAACCATCGCACGCCGACTGGGAGAAAGCATGTTCACCGCACCGCATTTCTATCTCACGATGGAAATCAATATGGACAATGCCATGGCCGCTCGCGCACAAATGAACGAAGTGAGCCCTGTCAAAATATCTTTCCAGGATATGACCATCAAGGCCTGTGCCATGGCCCTTCGCCAGCACCCGGCCGTCAACAGCAGCTGGATGGGCGATTTTATCCGCACCTATCAGCACGTTCACATCGGTTCAGCCATCGCACTGCCCGATGGACTGATCGTACCGGTTATCCGCCACGCTGATCAGAAATCACTTTCCCAGATCGCGGCTGATGCGAAAGAACTCTACGCCAAAGCCCGCGATAAAAAGATTCAACCCGCTGATTTCACCGGTAATACCTTCACCATATCCAATCTGGGAATGATGGATATTGACGAGTTTACCGCGATTATCAACCCACCGGATAGCTGCATCATGGCAGTAGGCCGCATAAAGGAAGTAGTGGTCCGCAAGGGAGATGGATTTGGAGTCACAAATGTTATGAAAGTGACCCTCAGCTGTGATCACCGAAGCGTTGACGGTGCCGTTGGAGCCGGTTTCCTTCAGACCTTCAAGAAATTCATGGAGAATCCGGTAACGATGCTGGTTTAATCAATCCATATAGCGCATAAAAAAAGCCCGGATGTTCCGGGCTTTTTTTTTATCTTCTCTGGTTAAACTGATACGATTCAGAAACCTCTCCATTCTGTTTATAATGGGTATAGAATAACAACTTACCGTCTTTATCATACCGCCTCCACTCACCGGAACGGTTACCATGCAGATAAGCCCCACGGCTCATCTCGCCTGAAGGAGCGAACTCCTCCCATACGCCATCCCGCAACCCGTTGATGTACATGCCCCGCTCTTTCAGAGCGCCACCCGGATAGTACAACGAACATTCACCATGCAAAAGTATCTCGTCAAAAGGAGGTACATAATCAGTGCCCTTGCTCGTTGTATTATTGTCAACCGTTTGCTCGATCAGCGTAAGGTCTGCCTTCTTACGCAACAACTGACCACGGGAAAAAACCTTCGGTTTGTCTGCCTTATTCCGAAAAAGATATTCTACCTGAAAATAACGAACGGCCTCCCCTACAGGTTTTTGCGCTATCAGAAAAAATTTGGTCTTGGGCTGACGCAACAATTCATCTTTTAAAGATCCCAGCTTGGCCGCACTCGTATGCCAACTGTACCTCAGGCTGCCATCAGCATACCATCCTTTCCAGATCCCATCCGGGGCATTTCCTACAAACCTGCCGGAATCACATACTTTTCCCGATGGATACCAGCTCTGCCACTGACCAGTCAACCGGCTTTTACGATACTCAACTGAAAATTTGGGCACACCGTTCTGATGGTAGCTCGTGTATGGTGAAGGAGTTTGCTCTCTGCTTACAAAACTCCCAAAAACAACCAGACAAAGAATGGATGCTATATTTTTATATGTTGTTTTCATCGGCTCTCCTCATTTTTCCAACATTTCAAACTTCAATTGGTTGGAGCAAAATAACACGAGAGAATGAATTATACAGAAAAGTAATCATTTGCCTTATAGATAAAAGCTATATTCAAAAAAATAAACCAAACTGAAGGATTTCGAAAACAGAAAGACAGCTCCCTTTACCTTTACAATATGAACGAAACAGCAACAACTCTGGTAATTGGCGCATCCGAAAACCCGGAGCGGTATAGTAATATTGCGATCCGTATGCTACGGGAATACGGACACCCGGTGAAAGCCGTTGGACTGAAAAAAGGGACGGTGGCCGATGTTTCCATAGAGTCCGAGAAACCAGAACTGACGAATGTGGATACTGTAACCCTGTACATCGGACCCCAGCATCAGGCACAATGGGAAACATATCTGCTGGAACATAAACCCCGACGGATCATTTTTAACCCCGGGACAGAAAACCCGGAATTTGAAGAAAAAGCACGGCAGCAGGGGATAGAAACGCTGGAGGCCTGCACGCTGGTACT
>CANHUD010000166.1 GCA_947463665.1 Sphingobacteriales bacterium | reverse complement strand
TCTGTTTGTTTAACCTCAAAATGATTCAAATCATAAGGATTTTAACAAATGACTATAAAAAAATGGCTTACACATATTATTATTTAATATATGAAACATCTAAATGAAATTTTGGACAAATTATTTTTTATCCTAATGTCTATATGATGGATTTTGTGGTATTAAGCGGTTATTTCTTTCGCGTAATTCGCCAGCTAATGAAAGTATGAACAGAGAAGTTAGTCAATACCTGTTTCGCCCGAGTTGGGTGTTGCCAACAAATCGGTGATAGCGGGAGGATTAATGTGGACTAAACGGTTTCAGAGTCTTTTTAGCAGCACCAGATAGGTCGGAAAGTGATCGCTGTACCCTGCGCGGTACATATCGCCGTCCCAGGTGCGCATGGGATAGCCTTTATAGCGCCCCATGTTTTCCACCATGTATTCTTTTCGGAAGATCTGAGGCTTGTAGAAGAAATACCCGGATTGAGCCTTATCCAGCCAGGGTTTAGAGAGCAGGATCTGATCGAACAGTCCCCAGGCATCCTGATAGGCCAGGGTGCCGAAGCCTTTTTTATAGAGGTCGTACCAGGGATTGTAGAGATCATTCTTTCCAGTTTCTTCCATGGTGTATCGGCCGCTGATCACCTCTGCCACACTTTCATTGATGGGATCATCGTTCAGATCTCCCATCAGGAGGATCTTGGCCTGCGGATCGGTTTTCCGTACCAGGCGCATATGCGTGGCACAGACCGTAGCCGCAGCCACCCGGGCCGGTGCACTGCGTTTTTCGCCCCCGCTTCTGCTCGGCCAGTGGTTGACATAGAGATGAATGGGTTCTCCGTCCAGTTTGCCGCGGACGTACAAAACATCCCTTGTGAAATAGGCGTCTTTTGACCCGCCAGGCAGCTCTACAAAGAGGGCTGCCGATGTATCCGGTGTAAAATATTTAGGATTGTAAAACAAGGCCACATCTACGCCCCGGGCATCTTTGGAATCGTAATGAACGATCTGGTACTGGCGCTTCGCGATGAGCGGATGACGGGCCAGATCTTCCAGTACCGATCGGTTTTCTATTTCAGAAACCCCCAACAGTGCCGGGCCATCCGGTGAAATCTCCGTACCCATTTCTGAAATCACCGTGGCGAGACGGGTCAGCTTGTCCTGATAGATGGCAGTATTGTATTTCTTCGGTCCCGCCGGCGTGAACTCACTATCGCTCACCCCTTCCGTATCCAGCGTGTCAAACAGATTCTCCAGATTGTAAAATCCTGCCACGGCCACTTTAAACGGACGCTGTGCCTGGGCAGCGGTCATGAATGGGATAAGCACGATCAATAAGCAGGCCGATCTGAGAAAATGCATCATGCTGCAAAGGTAACGGGCAAATAAACAGACTTATCCACCTTGTAGGCACATTTGTTACCTTTCTGTTAACGGCAGGGCAACCATTATAGCTGATGGTTTACCTTTGCGCTTCAACTAACCACCCTTCATGAGAAAATCGGGTTTATTCCTGTTGCTCTGTATGCTGTTGCATACGGCACAGGCTCAGAAAATCCCAGGCCGAACGGATACGATACCGGGCCAGGATTCCACACTGGAAGACATGAAAGAAGCGCTGCTCGACAACATCCCGGTGGTATCACTGGATGAGAACGACATGGGCGATGGCGTTTCCCAGAATGTATCTTCCGTCCTCTCCGCTGGCAGAGATCCGTTCTTTTCCGCTGCCGCCTTCAATTTCAGTGCCGTTCGTTTCCGTATTCGCGGCTATGATCAGGACCAGTTCGGAACCTTCATCAACGGCATTCCGATGGAGAATCTCGACAACGGCTTCACGCCTTTCGGGTTGTGGGGAGGCCTGAACGATGTACTGCGGAACAGAGAATTGGCAATCGGACTGAAAGCCAATAATTTCAGTTTTGGCGATCTGGGTTCGAATACATTCATCGATACCCGCGCGAGCAAGCAGCGGGCGCAGACCAGCCTCAGCTATGCATGGTCGAACCGCACCTACGATCACCGCGTGATGCTCACCCATGCCACCGGCATGAATAAGAAAGGCTGGGCCTTTGCCTTTTCCGGAAGCCGCCGTTATGCGGATCAGGGATATGTTCCCGGCACCTATTATAATGGCTGGAGTTATTTCGTTGGAATCGATAAACTCGTTAAACAGAAACACCTGTTTTCGCTGGTGGCCTTTGCCGCTCCAACGGAGAACGGTCGCCAGGGACCTTCCGTGCAGGAGATGATGGATCTGGCCGGAACGCCCTACTACAACCCCAGCTGGGGCTACCAGAACGGGAAAGTCCGGACCGTGAATGTGGGCCGATCCAACCAGCCGTATGCCATTTTCACACACGAGTACAAGATCAACAACCGGAGCAACTGGGTTACAGCCCTCGGATATTCGGGTGGCGACCGCAGCACTACGGCGCTGGACTGGTACAATTCCCGAGATCCGAGACCAGACTATTACCGTTATCTGCCATCGTACTACACTTCTATTGACCCTGCCCTGGCGGGTGCCATGGCCGATCGAATGCGGAACGATGAATCGCTCCGGCAGATCGACTGGAACTATCTATATAATGCGAACAGAGGCAATACCGAAACCTATAATGGAACCACCGGTCTTCGTTCGCGCTATATTCTGGAAGAACGTGTGATCAATTCACAGCGTTTCAACGTGAATTCCGTATACAATACCAAATGGAAAGAACTGGCCGATTTCACGTTCGGTGCCAGTTACCAGCGCCTTGCCAATCATTATTTCAAAAGGGTGAACGACCTGCTGGGTGGTGACTACTACGTGAACCTGAACCAGTTTGCTGAGCGCGATTTTCCCAATAATCCGCTGGCCAATCAGTGGGATGCAGATCAGCCCAACCGGATTCTGCGCAAGGGCGACAAATACGGATATGATTACGATATCCACGTTCAGCGGATGGCCACCTGGGCACAGGGTGTGTTCAAGTTTCGGTATTTCGACTTCTTCCTCTCTGGTGAACTGGCCAATACCCGATTCTGGAGAGAGGGAAATGTGCGTAACGGACTCTACCCCAATAATTCCTTTGGCAAGGCAAAAGTGAATAATTTCACGACCTATTCCGTAAAAGCAGGTCTTACCTATAAGATCAACGGCCGGAATTACCTTTATTTCAATGGATTGCTGATGGAGCGGCCGCCGTTCTTTGAGAACGTGTACATCGCCCCGCGAACTCGGGATTTTCAGCAGGAGAATATCCAAACCACCCGCATCGCATCGGCTGAGGGCGGATATGTGCTGAATGCCCCTAAGATCAAACTCAGGGTATCCGGTTATGTTACTACAATGCTGAACGACTATAATGTATTGTCGTTCTTCCACGATGACTACCGGAATTTCGTAAACTATGCGTTAAGCAACATTGATAAGATCCATTTCGGCGGGGAGTTCGGAGCAGAGGTTAAACTATCCCCTACGGTTAGTATGACTGCTGCTGCAGCTGTGGGCCGATATTATTTTACGAGCCGGCAGAACGCGGTGATCACGCTGGACAACAGCAACACCCTGGTAGGCAATGAAACGATCTACAGCCAGAATTTCCGTGTGCCGTCCACACCGCAGGAGGCGTATAGTCTGAGCTGGAATTATCGTTCACCAAAGTTCTGGTTCGTGAGTGTAACCGGAAACTATTTCCGCCAGATGTGGCTGGAATTCAATCCGATCCGCCGTACGGCTTCAGCCGTGGATGGGCTTACATATAAAGGTGAGGCCTTCAACGCCATCATTGACCAGGTGCAGTGGGATCCTCAGTATACCGTGGATATGTTTGCCGGTTATTCCTGGAAACTGCCCCGGAAACTGGCGATCAACGGGAAATCGACCTTCCTAGTGTTCAATCTGGGTGTGAACAACCTGTTGGACAACCGGAAGATCATCACCGGCGGATTTGAACAGCTTCGGTTTGATTACAGCGACAGAAATCCGAATAAGTTCCCGCCCCGCCTGTTTTATGGCTTCGGTGCCAATTATTTCGCCAGTGTAACCCTCCGCTTCTAATCATCTTAATACGAATAAACGAACGATATGAAACGCTTTATTAATATACTCCCCGGTCTGCTTATCTTCAGCATGCTGCTGATCCAGGCCTGTAAGAAAGATTTCGATGCTCCACCACCACCAATGGATCCGAACCTGACCGTTACACATAGTATCCGTCAGCTGAAAGCACTCCATGCCACTTCCGGTGCCATTGATGTGATCGATACGGATATGATTGTTTCCGGTGTGGTGACCGCCAATGACAAAAGCGGAAACCTTTATAAGGAACTTTATATCCAGGATACTTCCGGTGCCATTTCTGTACAACTTGATGTTGCCGGTCTGCACAATGCCTATCCGGTTGGTCGCCGTGTTTTCATAAAATGTAAAGGACTCGCGCTGAGCGACTATAACCGACTAACCCAATTGGGTATTAAAGCTACAGTGGCCGGTTCTCCGAGTCTGCAGGCGGTTCCCTCTAATCTGATCAGTCAGTACGTAGTAGGCGGATCGATCAATAATCCGGTAACGCCTATGGTAGTGACCGTCAGCCAGCTGGGAACAACGATGAGCGATGCCATGATCGGCAGGCTGATTCAGTTGAAGAATTACGAATTCGCCCCGGCAGATACCTCCAAAACCTATTCGGACACATCGGCCTTCCGGTATTCTCAAAATCTGACCGTTCGGAATTGTCAGGCCGGGTCTTCCATCATCATCCGCACCAGCGGATACGCACAGTTTGCTGCGTTGAATGTGCCGAATGGCAATGGAGATCTTACGGCTATTTACACCGTGTTTGGCAGTACCCGCCAGTTGCTGATCCGCGATACCAGTGATGTTCAGTTCACCAATCCCCGTTGTGGTCAGGGACCAACCACGGTGATCAATATTGCGGATCTGCGTGCTTTGTTCCGTGGCACCACTCTTACTGCCCCCGATGGCCGCCGCATCACCGGTGTGGTGATCAGCGACCGCAGTACGGCTTCCACTAACGCACAGAACGTAGTGTTGCAACAGGGAAATGGACTGGCCGGAATTGTAGTACGATTTGAATCTGCCCATCCGTTCAGCCTGGGAGACTCACTGGATGTGAACGTATCTCAGCAGGAACTTTCCGAATTCAATGGACTGTTACAGGTAACAAATGTTCCTCTCTCCTATGCTACTCTTCGCGGCAGTGGCAAGTCCATCACGCCCAGAGTAGTAACTTTAACGGAGCTGAATAACAACTTTGAAACCTGGGAATCCACGCTGGTGAAAACAGGACCGGCAGCACTGAGTGGTGGAACGGCCGGTAACTATTCCGGAAATGTTACCATCAACGATGGCGCGACCATTACCCTGTACACGCCACCGGGAGCGAGTTTTGCCAGCAAGCCCTTCCCTCCCGCTGTTTTGTCGGTCACCGGTTTTGTTGGTCAATTCGGAACAGCTCGGCAGATCAGTCTGCGCAATCCGGAAGCGCCCCTGAACGATGTAGTAGCTGCGGCTCCCCCTGTGGGTAATGTGCTGGAACTGAATGCATCTCCGTTCAC